>JASLNQ010000118.1 GCA_030745955.1 Dehalococcoidia bacterium
CGACCTGGATTTTCTCGATTGCCCACAACCGGACAATCGACGAGCTACGAAAGAGAAGGCGCGACCGGAGCAGGACCAATGACGATATCGACGACCACCTGAACATCGAGTCCGGGGATGTGTCACCGGCCGATGCCGCGGTTGCGCAGTCGGAGTACGCCAAGGTCCGGACGGCGATGGAAACCCTGCCGGAGGAACAGAAAAACGTGGTTGAGCTTTCCTACTTCAAGGGACTCACCCAGACAGAGATCGCAGACAAGACGGGCCAGCCACTGGGCACGGTAAAAACACGAATGCGGCTGGCTTTGAAAAAACTACGCAAGGCGCTAGGCGCTGAAATGGGCGCACAGGTATGACGGATTCGAAAGAACCGGAAGACAGAGCGAACAACGAGACCGATATGGACCCGCGCTTCGAAAACCTGGCCGGATATGTTCTCGACGCACTCGACGACGAAGCCGAGCGCGCTGAAGTCGAAGCGCTGATCGACTCCGACCGAGCTGCGCTTGCCGAGTTCAACGAGCTGGCAGCAGCAGCCGACCTGCTGGCGATCGCCGTACCGCCCGTCGCACCCCCGGCGCGGCTCAAGGCAACAATTCTTGAGCAGGCAGCCCGCGAGCCAGTCCCGGAGATCGGTCAGCCGACACCCATCACCGCCGCACCCAAATCGTCTCGCCTGTCGAGGGTTGTCCGGTCCGGCTATTCGGCCTCAACGGCTGCGGCCATAGTGATTGCGGTGATTGCGGGGGCGCTGGGCATCCAGAACAACAGGCTCGGCGGCGAGATCGACTCGCTCCGCACCGATCTCAGCACCGAGGTCACGGCGGTCGCAGGTCTCCGCTCCGACCTCTCCACGACCGTGAACGACGCCGACACCACGGCCACCTCCATGCAGGACGATTTTACCGAGATGGAGGACGAGTTCATCGCCACTACCGCACAACTGGTGCACCAGGAGGAAATGGTGTCGGAACTTGCCGAGACCAACACAGCCCTCCAACAGGCGCTACGGGACCAGAGCTGGCTGACCTACGTCGCGATGAAAGAGGGCTACCAGGTCGAGAGCTGGCTTGCCGACAACCAGACCACATCCGACGCCTCGGGCCTGATTGCCGTACAGATCGTTGGCAATGAAGCCGTGTTCCAGGTACATGGACTCGCGCAGCCCCAGCCCGGGTACGCCTACACTCTGTGGATGCTCGGGCATGGTCTACCGACACCGGTGGCGCAGTTCGAAATCAGTGAAATTGGTTCGGCTACCTTCGAATTCCTGCTCCCTGCACCGTTCTACTTCTACTCGAGTGTGGCGGTGACCCAGGAGCGGGTCGATGGAATCGGGTCAGACCCACTGGGTGTGACGGTGCTTTCGGCTGAAACCAACTGATCGTTTTCCCGGTCGACCGGACCGCGGGTAAACGACACGGCCCTGAAAACACCGGTTCCGCAGGCGAATCGATACCGTTCTGGGTTACGCTACTGCGCAGAAATGAACACCGTGCGTTCGGGTCTGCCGGCCCGCCAAATCTCCACAATATCGCTGCTGCTGGTGATTGCGATCATTATCGCAGTCGTGGCCGGCTGCTCGAATAAACCCGACGAACCTGAGTCAACGCCCGCCCCACCGATCATCACCGCGGCCGAGGCCGTCGTGCGGTCGCGCGATGCAATGGCCAATCTCAGTAGCTTCAAGTTTGAACTCACCCATGATTCCGGTTCGACCGCCCTTTCGGGCGGGCTTGAACTGTCCCAGGCCGGTGGCACCGTGTTGCAGGACGGGCTCGATCTCGAGGCCGAGGCCACGATCGGCCGGGCGTTCGTCCGGATCGAGGCGGTGGTTATCGACAACCGGACCTGGATGACGAATCCGCTGACCGGGACGTGGGCCGAGATCCCACCGGAGGATTCTCCGTTCTCGTTCCTCGATCCCGTAAAGCTGGTTGCCGACATCCTCGGTGAAACCCAGGACGCCTCGTACCCTGAGGACCGGCCTCCGAGCGGGGTGTCGACTGTAGAGGGGCGAATTCCCGCGACCACGCTCGCCGCCCTCGTCGGGATCGTCGACCCCGATGCGATACCTGATGTCACGCTAACTCTCGACGCTGACAGCTACCTGCTGAAAAAGATCGTCATCAGGGGTGTGGCACAGGCCGAAGACGACGCCAGCACGACGCGGGTGATTACTCTTTCCGGGTTCGACGACCCGGTCGTGCTCGAGCCGCCGATCTAGCCGATGCTCAGCCGAATCGGACGGACCATCTCGCCCTACAGGCTGCTCCTGCCGCTCTGTTTCGGCGTGTTTATCGCGGCCGACGACATGACGGTTGTGGTGACCCTGCTGCCCGACATGATGGCCGACCTCAGGGTTGGTGTCAGCGAGCTGGACCGGGCCTCGTGGTCGATCACCGGATTCCTTATCGGTTTCACGGCGGCAATGCCCCTGATGGGCAGAATCTCCGACCGTGCCGGTTACCGGCTGGCGTTCCTGGTTGCGCTTTCCGTGTTCACACTCGGCTCGGCGCTCGTCGCGCTGTCCCCCCAGATCCCCGGCTGGCTGTACGACGGACGCCCGGAGTTCAGCTGGATGGTCGGCATGCGGGTGTTCCAGGCGATCGGCGGCGGGGCCGTGATACCGATCTCGATAGCTGCGGTGGGCGAATTGGTCGATGGCCGGCACCGTGCGATCGCCTACGGGCTGGTTGGGGCAAGCGCTGAGGCCGGCGGTGTGTTCGGTCCGCTCTGGGGCGGCGCGATAACGAACTGGTGGTCGTGGGAGTGGGCGTTCTGGCTCAACATTCCGCTCACGGTCGCGGCGGCCCTGTGGGTCATGTGGAACCCGCCCGGCAGAAAGAACACGAACGTGAGGATCGACGTTCCGGCGGGTTTGGTTTTCGCAGGCGCCCTTGCCTTGCTGACAATCGGGCTGGTGCGGATCGGGCGACCGGATGCACTGATGGCGATTTCGCTCGCGGTCACCGCTGGACTGGTGGTTGTCCTGGTCGTGATGAACACCCGTTCCCGCGACGCCCTGTTCCCCCATCCACTCTTCCGCCTGCCCTCGTTCAACTTTGCGAATACGACCCACTTCCTGGTTGGGGCTGTCCTGATAATCGGCATGGTCACGGTGCCGTTGATGGCGGCGGCGGTGTTTGGGAAATCACCGATCGAGGGCGGACTTCAGTTGCTGCGCATGACTGTTGCGATTGGCGTGGGGGCGGTGATCGGCGGAATCGTCACCCAGCGGTTTGGTGCGCGCATTCCCGCGATGACCGGGCTCGTAATCACCTCCATCGGGTTCCTCCTGATGTCGGGTTGGACCGTCGATGTCACCGAACCGATCCTGACCGTTCACCTCGTGATCACCGGGCTTGGCCTGGGCCTGCTGGTCTCACCGATTGCGGAGACGGCCCTTTTCGGTGTCGGCGGCGACCAGCGTGGAGCTGCATCGGCGCTCGTAACGGTGTCCCGCATGGTAGGTATGACGGCGGGGCTTGCCGCGATGACCGCGCTGGGAACGGTGCAGTTCGAACAGCTGGTCGCAGATGTACCTACGTTCTCGCTCGATCCCGAGGTCCAGGAGCAGATCATCGAATCGGCCACAAATGCCGGAATGGACGTCTTCACCCGCTTCTACCAGTACGCAGCGGTCCTGGCAGCACTCGCCCTGCTCCCCGCATGGCTAATGACCCGAAAATCACAGAACTGACCCGGCCACCACCAACCTTCGCAGGGCCACTCGCCAACCAACCGCGCAATCCCCACATCTCCAGCCCGCACACCCCTGCACCGCCATCCCAAACACCCTTCACTGTCATGCTGGGCTCAATTCAGGATCTCGATTGATCAACCCCCACCCCCAAACCTCTCACCACCGCCAACCCCCTCGCGATATGATCCCGTCACACACCGACTGAAACCAAAAGAAAGCTCCACCGAATGACCGACGTCCGTCCGAACGTGTTGCTGATAATGACCGATGAGCACCGTGGTGACGCATTGGGCATCGAAGGTCACCCGATAGTCGAAACGCCGTATCTCGACGCTGTAGCGGCATCGGGCACCCATTTCACGTCCGGATACAGCGCAACGCCGGTCTGCATTCCGGCCCGTCGAACGGTTATGACCGGGACAAAGGCCTCGACTCACGGCGTGTTCATGAATCACCACACGCATCTCGATCAGCAAACGCTTCCCGAAACGCTTTCGGCTGCCGGATACCAGACGCACCTCGTGGGAAAGCTCCACCTGCACCCGGCACGCAAGCTTTACGGCTTCGATTCTGCAGATTGGGCAGACAACCCTGCGCAGCACGACACTTCGGTGATAGACGACGATTACCAGATATTCCTGCAAGAGCAGGGATTGTACGGTCCTGATATTGCACGAGCACATGGAGTCGACGAAAACGGCTGGGTTGCTCGTCCGTTTCATCTCGACGAACGCTTTCATTTCACGAACTGGTGCGCAGAAAAAGCGATGCGATTCTTAGAGCGGCGCGACCCAACAACTCCGTTCTTCCTGAAGATGAGCATTCACGCTCCGCACGCGCCATGCGCTCCCCCCCGGTACTACTTCGACAAGTACATGGCGATGGATGTTCCCGAACCAGAAGTCGCCGAGTGGGCGCGTGTGTTCGAGGGTCCACAACGTGGTCTATCCGTTAAATCGTGGCGCACAGCACTGGAGCCGAAAGTGCTGAAGCAGTACATGGCGGGTTACTACGGCTCGATTGAGCACGCCGATCACCAGATCGGCAGGGTGCTGAACCACGTGCCGGAAAATACGATCATCATCTTTACGTCGGATCACGGCGAGATGCTTGGACAGCACCAGTGGATCAGGAAGCGTTCTGCTTTCGAGGGCTCAGCCCGGATTCCGTTCCTCGTGAAACTTCCAAAATCGTTCGACATCGAGCAGGGAAAACCTGCCGACGGCGTAGTGGAGCTCATGGATGTCATGCCGACTATCCTCGATGCCGTGGGAGTCGATATTCCGGAGTCGGTCGATGGAAAAAGCGTGATGCCACTTCTTCGAGGTGATGCCGATCCGTGGCGGGATTACATTCATGGCGAGTGCAGTCCAATGGAAACGATCAATTCAGGAATGCAGTACATCACCGATGGCAAGGAGAAGTACATCTACTATCCTGGCAGAGGCGAGGAGCAGTTCTTCGACCTAGTAAATGATCCGGCGGAGATGACGAACCTTGTCGACGATCCGGCCAATGCCGATCGCGTCGAACTCGGTAGGTCACGGTTGATCAGCGAACTCGATGGTCGGCCAGAGGGATTCGTGATGGACGGCGAACTCGTGAAGCTGGGTGGCCCCACGCCATCGTTCCTGCCCGGATATGAACGACCATCCGAACCCGCCCGGGCATCCAACATGGAAGGGCATCTTTGAACAGGGGGGTACTCTATCCGACTTCAAGTGCTTTGCAGGGTGACAGCATGCGGCAACCGCTGCGCCCTAGCCCGAGTTGGCGTCGCGGCGCTGCTCTGCCCTGCGCTCGGCCTCCAGCCGCTCGAGGTCGTAGGAGCCGTGGTCAACGTACGACATCGCATCGGCGAGCGCTCTGTGACCCGCCTTCTCACGAATCAACGTGTGCATGGCCTGGCAAACCCGGCGGTAATCGGGATGCCCCTGCCGGGCGGTCCGCAGCTCAAGCATGTGAAAGGCCTCGCGGGCGTTGAACTGCATCGAGTAGCGCAGCTTGAACCCGAACGGCACCACGTACTGTGCCACATCGGGTCCGTGCTCGTTCAGCACCGAATCGTGGAACTCCGACATCCGGCCCATCGCCTCATCCCATCGCCCGGTCCAATCGACCTCCCGGATCGCAGGTGGGGTGGAGTAGCCGTGCCTGACACCGAGCCGCTGCCAGTCGAGGGTCAGCATCCGGTGGCGCTGCAGGTCGCGGAAGCTGCCGAAGTCCGACAACACGTCGAAGCGGTAGAACGACCGCTCCATCCCACGACCGGGTTTGTGTCGACGGTTTTGGCGGTCGCCGATGTATGCCCGGATCACCTCGGCCCTGTCGCCATCGCTCATGTCCCTGACAGCTGCGAGTAACTGGGCGTCGGTAAGATCGGAATGTGCGTACAGTGCAGCAGCCGCGATCTTGTCCTCGGCTTCGGGGTCCCACTCAACGAGAGTCACCTCGTCGATGCCTTCCGGTTCGGTCCCGATCCCCGACGTAATGCGCTCCATCGCCTCGTGGTTTTCCTGGAAATAGTCCGACCATGCCCCGCCACGGTCTGGCAGGTCGACCCGTTTGAGGAACGACGGGATCACCTTGCGGAGTTCCACGAGCATCATCCGTGAATAGTCCCGCGCCTCTTCAAGCGGGTGGCTGTTCATGCGGATGAGCATCTGCTCGAAGGCCTGGCCTGAGCCGAAAATACCGACGTTCGAGAGTGTCGCAGCCGGTAGCAGGCCCCTCGCCGAGTCACAGGCTTTGGCCCGGATCGAGGCGTTGTAGATGAAGTTCGAATCGCCCTCTTGCTTCGGAAATTGCTGCTCGAAGAACGGGACGCACGTGTGGACCAGTTCCGAGTACTCATCGAACAGCCAGTCCAGGGTTTCGGTGTATTCACCGGCCAGCGGGCCAGTCTCGATCTCGGGCGGTGCGATATACCGGTAGCGGTCGCCCAGTTTCTGGTCGTAGAAGATGTACCGGGTCGACTGCTCGAGATAGGCCGCCAGGCGACCCCATTCGAGTACCTTGGTGAGCAGGTTCGAGGCCTGTTCGCAGGCGATGTGCGCGCCGCCCAGCTGCGCAACCGAATCGTCGCCGAATTGCGAGAACACCCGGTCGTAAAGGCCCTCCGCGCGCTTCAGTGCGACAAGCGCCGAGTTGTCGGAGTCTCCTG
>JASLNQ010000119.1 GCA_030745955.1 Dehalococcoidia bacterium
GTTGAACGGTTGCAGCCGTGATACCGGCTGCAACCGGAATGCCGCATTCATCCCGCCCGCCTGGACGGGGTGTTTTCTTTAGGGACTTATGAGAGCGTTACTGGCCTCGATCAACTGCCAGAAGGCAGAAATAGACCTGAACCTGGCGGTACATAAGGACATCGTCCTTGAGGCACGGGAGCGCGATTGCACGATTGTGGTGTTCCCGGAGATGTCGCTGACCGGGTATCTCGATACAGCGGCCCATACTGATCACTTCCTGGAGCCGGGTTCGGCTGCCATCACCGAGTTGGTGGAGTTTGGTGACCGATGCTCGGTCGATCTGCTGTTCGGGATTGTTGAGCCGAATGGCGCCGAAAAACCGTTCATCACGCAAATACATGCGTCTGGCGGGAGGGTCCTCGGCGCATACCGCAAGCGGAATATTGCGGACGACGAAGCGGGTTTGTTCTCACCCGGGTTAGAGTCGTACCAGGGCCGGGCTGCGGGTCGTTCGTTCGGGGTGGCTGTTTGCGCCGATTATGACGTTGCCGATGAGTTCGTGGCGGCTGCGAGTTCTGGTGCGAAGGTTGTTTTTCATCCGTCGGCACCCGGTTTGTACGGGCCGCGCCGAGAGACCGACGAAGACTGGCAACGGGGATTCGACTGGTGGCGGACCTCGTGCATCGAGGCCCACGGGCGTCGCGCCAGTGAACTTGGCCTGAGCATCGCGGTCTGCACCCAGGCGGGGATGACGTTCGACGAGGACTTTCCGGGTTGGGCGGCGCTGTTCGGACCCGATTGGGAGATCGTTGCAGAGTTACCCGACTGGCAGGCGGGCACGCTTGTGGTGGATGTTTAGGCCGGGTGCGGTCGGGTGCGGGTGAAGGCGACGGGACGGACTAGTCGAGAATGGCGCGGACAGCGTCGAGGACTATTTCGTCCGGCACGTCCCGGCGGGTGGTGGCCCTGCCCGGTCCTTCGAGGAGTACCCACCGAATTGTCCCACCCCGCGATTTTTTATCGCTCCTGGTGGCGTCGATGATTACTTCTGCTGCCAGTCCGCTCGCCCTGACCGGCAGGTTGTAACTCTCGAGGACACGGCGCTGCCGCTCGACAAGCTCGGTGTCGATCATCCCGAGTCGCTCTGCTATCCCGGCTGCAGCCATCATTCCCACCGCAACGGCCTCGCCATGCAGGTACCGTCCGTAACCCGACACGGCCTCGATTGCGTGGGCGACCGTGTGGCCGTAGTTCAACAGCACGCGTTCATCACCGGTCTCGAATTCGTCGGCCGAAACGCTCTCGCCCTTGATAGCGACACTCCTCCTGATCGCCGCCACCGGCTCGTCGCCTTCGAGGGCGATCATCTGCGGTGCGAGACGTTCGAACGTGTCGAGCAGGTGGGCATCGAGAATGAGGCCGTGCTTCACGGCTTCAGCCCACCCTGCCGCCATTTCCCGCGGCGGGAGCGTCTCCAGGTGTGCAACGTCCTGCAGTACGAGTTTCGGCTGGTGGAAGGCGCCGAGCAGGTTTTTGCCCTGCGGGATATTCACGCCGGTCTTGCCGCCGATCGACGAGTCGACCATGGCGGCCAGACTTGTGGGCACCTGGACCACCGCAACGCCCCTGAGCCAGGTCGCTGCGGCAAACCCGATGAGATCGCCGGCAACGCCACCGCCCATCGCCACGACGATGTCGCCGCGGTCGGCGAGGCGTTCGGCGAGCCACGAGTAGACGGTCTCGACTGTTTTGAGGTTCTTGTTAGCCTCACCGAGTTCGAGGGCGAAGACGTGGGTTTCGTATCCGCCGCGCTCAAGCGCCTCGTGGGCCCGGCTGACCTGGGTCGGGAACATCACCGCGTCGGCAACGAGGAACGCCCTGCCCTGCAGCCCGGTCTTGCGGAGTTCAGAGCCGAGGTCATCGATCACGCCCCGACCGACGATCACGCGGTAGCTGCCCTGCGTGGTGTTTACGATGGCCGCGAGGTTCGGGTCGTTATCTAGCTTTTGATCCTGGTCAGGCACCGGGTGCCGCCATTTCGGTTTTCCGCCATTCATCTGCGATCAGGGCCGCAACCTGGTTGTGAGACTTGCCGACAGTATCGATGGTCACCCTGGCGATTGCGTACACCTCTTCACGTTCTTTCAACATATCGCGAACTGTTTCGAGGGGGGCGTTGTCGCCCAGCAGGGGCCTGACTGTGCGTCCCCGCTGCGACCTGGAGCTGACCAACCGACAGTGAATCACCTCGGCGCTGGCGGCCAGGCGGACTACCAGTCCCGAGCTTTCCATGATTTCCCGGTTGTCGGCCCTGACCGGCACCCCGCCACCGGTCGAAACGACGCGACCGCCGCGCGCGGCGACCTCGGCGAGGATCCGGGATTCGAGGTCTCGGAAGTACTCTTCACCCTCCTGCTCGAATATGTTCGGGATCGATTTGCCCGCGCGGTCCTCGATCACTCCGTCCATTTCAACGAACGGCCATTCGAGGATTTCGGCGAGACGCCGGCCCGAGCGGGTCTTTCCGGTGCCGGAGAGGCCGATCAGGTATATGTTCGGTTTGGGTCCCATGTTGTTCGCCTGGTGGTGTGAGCCGATTATTTCAGGAGCCTTTGCCGAACTCCTGGTGCGACTCGACGTAGCCGGCGTAGTTGCGCTTCATCTCACCGAGCGAGTCGCCGCCGAACTTCTCCAGCATCGCCCCGACGAGTACCAGCGCCATCATCGCTTCCCCCACCGGGCACGCACGTGCGACCTGGCAGACGTCGCTGCGGTTGTAGGCGGCTTCAACCACCTCACCGGTGTTTATATCGACGGATGGAAGCGGGTCCGTCATCGTGGCGATTGGCTTGATCGCGACATTGGCTATTATCGGCTGGCCGTTCGAAATCCCGCCTTCGATGCCGCCAGCGTGGTTTGAAACCTGGCGAAACCGGCTCGGTTGGGACGGATCGGGGACCAGCACGTCCTGCACTTCCCGTCCGGGCCTGCGGGTGTTCGCAAATCCGCTGCCGATCTCGACGCCTTTCACGGCGTTGATACTCATCATCGCCTGCGCCAGGCTGGCGTCGAGTTTACGGTCCCAGTGAACGTGGCTGCCGAGGCCAACGGGAGCGCCGAAGGCCACGACCTGGAACACGCCGCCAATGGTCGTGTGGTCGGCCTTTGACTTATCGATGGCGGCCTTGAAACGGGCGTCGGCGTCGGGGTCGGAAGCGCGCACCTCGGAGGCCTCGACTGCATCCCAGTCGACATCGCCTGTGGGGACCGCACGCCCTTCTTCGGCTCCTGTCGCAATTGCGCGTGAGCGGATCGAGATTCCGAATTCATCGAGGAGCCGCCGGGCGATCGAGGCCGCTGCAACGCGTGCCGCAGTCTCGCGGGCGCTGGCACGTTCTAGGACATTTCGCAGGTCGTGCTGCACGTACTTGAGCGCCCCGGGGAAGTCAGCGTGCCCCGGCACGACCCTGGTGTGGACCTTCTTGTCGACATCGTCGCCAACGGGTGCGACAGACATCGCACCGGTCCAGTTGGCGAAATCGCGGTTCTCGATCCACATCGCGATCGGTGAGCCGAGTGAAACACCGTGCCGCACGCCCGAGCGTATTTCGGCACGGTCCTTTTCGATCTTCATCCGGCCGCCGGAGCCGTACCCCTTCTGACGGCGGGCCATCTGCGCCTCGATGTACTCCTCGGACAGCTCGAGTCCGGCCGGCATCCCCTCAACGATCACGGTGAGGCCGGGGCCGTGCGATTCTCCGGCAGTCAGGTAGCGGAATGTAGTCATTCGTGTGGCTTTTCGTTTTTCGTTTTTTTTCGCTGCTTTGAAACCGTGCTCAACGAGTGGGCAACGCCGCTTGCGCCTGTCCGGGCCGGTAACGGGGCCTCGATTATAGGCAGTTGCCAGGAACTAGCCGGTGATTAGCCGGACTTGAGAGCCTTTTCGAGGGCGGAAAACATCGTATCGACGGGGGCTTTTTGCCCGGTCGCCATCTCGAACCCCTCGATTCCCTGGAAAACGAGCATCGTCATTCCGCCGGCTCCGATACCCCCGGCATTCTCCACCTCGTGCAGGAAACGGGTCATGGGGGGTGCGTAGACAACATCGTAGCCGACGGTGTCGGCGGCGATCATGTCGGCGGTGATCGGTGTCGCCATTTCTGCCGGGCCACCGGCCATTCCCAGGGATGTCGTGTTGACGAGCAGCGCGGCGTACGGGGCGCAGTCGGCCAGTTCATCACGGCCGATCCCGATGGCGTTGGGCTTGAAACGTCCCTCGGAAAAATCCGACGCCAGGGCCTGTGCCTTTTCGAGCGTCCGATTGGCGATTGTCAGGCGGGCCACCCCGGCTGATTTCAATGCATGGACGATGGCCCGCGCCGCACCCCCTGCCCCGAACACGACCGCATCGACACCTTTGGGATCGAATCCGGCCTTTTCCTTGAGCGCCCGGAGGAACCCGGTGCCGTCGGTGTTGTGTCCGACGAGTTTACCGTTGCGGTTGAATATCCAGTTGACGGCCCCGACCGCCTCGGCCGCGCCGGTCAGATCATCGACAAGCGGGATGACGGTCTGCTTGTGCGGCAGGGTCACGCAGGCTGCGAGGAAACCTTCAGCCCGGAATGTCGCGACCTTCTCTTCCAGCGCTTCTGGCGTGACATCCCATGCTTCGAATGTCTCGTCAATCCCGAGTTCGTCGAGTCCGGCCTGCTGGAAGATGGGCGATTTTGTGTGGCCGATGGGATGTCCCATTACGCCGATGTTGGTGCTCATGGTGTTCTGCCGTTCACTGGGACTGGCGTCTTGCCGTGCTGGTGGGGGTGCTAATTATCGCCCGCCAGCGACTGTATGTATGCATCGAGGATGATAGCGGCCGAGGCCGAGTCGATCTTGCCGCGGTCTGCGCCACGCGACCGTGTCGGCGATTTGCCGGCATCCCTGAGCAGCGAGTGCGCCTCGAGTGTTGTCATGCGTTCATCCCACAGGACGACGGGGAGGTCGGTGAGTTTTCGCAGCCGGTTTCCGAACGCTGTCGCCTTACGGGCTGCAGGACCGTGAGTGCCATCCAGCGAGAGGGGAAGTCCAACTACGATGGCGGTCGCAGCAAGTTCTGCGGCGACGCGGGCGACGTTCGCCGGGTCGTCGGACCCGCTGGCCTCGATCGCATCGATTGGGGTGGCGATAGTGCCTGTCGGATCGCTGACGGCAAGTCCGATCCTGGCCTCGCCGTAGTCGACCCCGATCATGCGTTTGTCAGTGTTCCGGGCAGAATCGGGAATCGTTAACCCCCCGGTTCGCCTGCAAGCGAGGCCCTGACAATCTCTTCTGCGGCGTCGAGTGCGGTTGTCAGTTGGTCGGCGTTCTTGCCACCGGCCTGCGCAACGCCCGAACTGCCGCCGCCACCGCCACCCATTCGCTTGGCGATCTCGCGGGCGATATTCCCGGCATGGATGCCTGCTTTTACCGTGTCATCGGTCGCCATCACGATGACCATGGGCCGGTCGCCTATGACGCTGCCAAGAATGACGACGCCCTTGCCAATCTGGTTCTTGAGGTGGTCACCGGTCTTTCGCAGTGCGCCCGCGTTCGAGGCCGGAACTTCACCGACCTCCACGTGGACGGTGGTGCCGGCCGCTTCGACATCGAAGCCTTTTGCAGAACTGTTCGAATCCCCGCCGACGCTGGCCTGCAGCAGTTGTTCTTCGAGTTGCGCGACCTGTTTGCGGGCCTGGTCGAGGTCGCCGGTCAGCGCGTCCACCCGGTTAGTCACCTCTGAAATGGGAACGCGGAACTTCGTTGCGACATCATCGAGCGCTCCGAACCGGTCGTAGATCGCCTTCTCGGAAGCCAGCCCGGTGATCGCCTCCATGCGCCGCATGCCGGAGCCGATGCCCGCTTCGGAAACGATCACGAACGTCCCGATGCCGCCAGTGTGGTCCATATGAGTACCGCCGCAGAGTTCGTAGCTCCAGGGGGCGTCGATCTTGATGGTGCGGACCTCGTTTTCATAGGTGTCGCCGAAAAACGCCAGCGCGCCTTCTTCGACCGCCTCGCCGTAGGTTGTCCAGTGCACCTCGACGGGTCGGTTCAGCCTTATCTTTTCGTTTACACGATCCTGCACCGCCCTGATCTCTTCTTTCGTCAGGGCCTGCATGTTTGTGAAGTCGAAACGCAGCCGGTCGGCGTCCACCACCGATCCTGCCTGCCGCACGTGGCTGCCGATGATTTCCCGCAGCGCGGCGTGCACCAGGTGGGTGGCGGTGTGATTGCGCCGGATGCGTTCGCGGCGGTCTCCGTCGACCGTGGCCGTTACGGTTGCGCCCTGCGTGGGCGAGCCCGAGGTGACAGTGCCGAAGTGGACGTTTACGTGGCCGTACGGCGCCTGCGTGTCGGTCACCGCAATCTCGAAGCCGTCACCGGCAATCGTCCCGGCGTCACCCACCTGGCCTCCGCGGGCGGCGTAGAACGGTGTTTCGTCCAGTACCAGTGCGATTTCCTGGCCTTCACTGGCGGAATCGACGGCTTCTCCGTCGACGACGACAGCTGCGATTGCCGTGTTTGAGACGAGGGTTTCATAACCGACGAACGGGGTGTCTTCGATACCCAGTTCGTCGTAAACGCGTGTGGTATCGATATCGCCACCGAAGCCGCCGGCAGCGCGGCCACGGGCGCGCTGGCTCTCCATCTCGACGCCGAACCCGGTCCGGTCGGTGGTCAACTGGGCGTTACCGGCAACTTCTTCGGTCACCTCGATGGGGTAGCCATAGGTGTCATAGAGAACAAAGGCCTCTGCGCCAGAGATGCGGTCCCGCCAGGCCCTCACCTCGTCGTCGTCGTCCGTGCTTGCGAGTCGTTCGATCTCGGCTATC
>JASLNQ010000011.1:0-7717 GCA_030745955.1 Dehalococcoidia bacterium
TGCTCGTTTATTTCCTGGTCAGGTGGGGTTATTTCGCCGTCCGCATACGCCTTGTTTTGCCGAACCAGGAAATTGCCACACATGAAAAATTGCGAAAAAACCCAGGTCGCCGACGGCACGGACCAACCACAGAGGCCGAGTTCATCGATGCCGAGGAAGCCGACGAAGAGCTACTCCCCGACGACCGGGTGATCGGCATTTTCCACAACGGGGAAGCCGCCGCCTATCCACTCGCGGCGCTGGCCACGCGGGAAACGTCGAACGAAGAGTTTGGCGACGAACCGATAACCATTTCCTGGTCGCCGGTCACCTACTCGGTACGCGCCTTCCTCGCGCGGGCGGGCAACGTCCCGGCGTTGAACCTGGGACGCCACACGCACACCGTTTTCAATTCGCCCCTGATGCCCGATGAAACCGGGAGCGGGTTCGTTCAGTTCATCGGGCAGGCGGTCGTCGGTGACCTGGCGGGTTGGACACTTGAGCAGACACCGGTGATCATGACCACATGGACTGCCTGGAAACACGCCCATCCTGATTCGGAGGTGATGTCGACCGAGGGTGGTGCTGAATTCGATGTCTTCGAACGCTACTACGCCAACGACAGGAATGGGATCCACACTCTCGCCCCGACCGACAAGCGACTGGACGGCAAAGATGTCGTGCTGGGTCTCGACATCGAAGGCGAGGCAAGGGCTTTCTCCTACCCGGGGCTGATCGATCAACCCCTGGTCGAAGAAACACTCGGGGGCACTCCAATACTGGTTTTGCAGGAACGCTCGTCCGCCACCGCAGTCGCCTTTTCGAGGGCAGTCGGAGGGCGGACGCTGACGTTCAGAGGCCAGACCAGGAACCCCCGTCGTCGCAGTTCCGAAGCAACGACATCGGGCGAGGGCGAACGGTCCAACTACGAGCCGTGGCTCATCAAGGATGACCAGACAGGCTCGACGTGGCGGGCGATCAGCGGAGAGTGTATCGATGGGAAGATGAAAGGTGAGCGGCTCGATATGCTCCCCGCGATGACCGGGTTCTGGTTCGCCTGGAGCCGTTTCTACCCCACGGCGTCGCTATTCGGTGCGATCGGTGAGTTTTCGGAAGAAACGCCCGGAGAGGACTCCGAACTGGCGAACGAAAAGGCCGACTCAGCGTGACTGGACCCGATTCAAATCTCACGGGCATCGTGCTTGGGGGTGGCCGGTCAGAACGACTCGGTGGCGGGAAGTCGAAATTATTGATCCACATAGGTGGCAAGCTGGTGCTGGCCCGGGTCGCCGATACTCTCCGACAGGTCTGTTCCGAACTCGTGCTGGTGGTCCGCCCCGACCAGGAAGACGATGTCCCCGATCTCGGGATCGCCCTGAATATGCATGTCGTCTCGGACACCGATCCGTACGAGGGCCCGCTCGCTGCGATCCATGCCGGGCTTGCGGCGTCGACCACCCCACTGAGCTTCGTGACCGCTGGCGACCACCCGTTTGTGTCGCGCAGTCTCGTGCAGGCCATGGCCGCAGTTGCGGTGTCCGATGGCCCCGGTTCGCCTACGGCCGTGGTGCCACGAACTGAGGGCGTCCTTCACCCGCTCCATGCGGTCTACCCGCGGGAGCAGTGGTTGCCGTTCTTCGCGCAGGCGCTGTCGAATGGTGATACTTCGCCACGCTGGGTGATCGAGAATGCCCCGGGAGCCGACAGACCACCGCTCATGGTTTTCACCGACGAAGAGTTGGAGCGAACCGATCCGCGCCGGATCAGCCTGGTTGATATCGACACACCCGAGAACCTGAACCTGGCGCGGACAATCGCCGAAACCCGGAAGTTCACGCCCCGCCACCACTCGCTGGGCTAGGGCGTTGTCCCCTCTCCCTGCGAGCGAAGCGGGCGCCCCCCTGGGTGCAGGTGACAGCTGGGCGTTCCAGCACTGAAAAATAACGAAGACCGCGACACAACCCCGGGTCTCTCGGCTCCGATGACTACGCTCGGGATGGGTTACCACGGTTGGCTGCACTGAACCATTGCGAGGACCGCGAAGGTGAACACAACCAGCTCAGGCCTGACTGAGATCGCGATCGCGCCAGCGTGAACTTCGACAGTCTCCTACAATCCTGCCTATCGAACTTGATACCGAACGCGGAGAACCCAAATGCCTGAATACGACCTTTTGATCGCAGGTGGCACCGTGTTGGACCCTGCCAACCACCGGAACGAAGTCGCAGACATCGCCATCGATAACGGGAAAGTCGTGCGGGTTGAGCCAGAGATCGATCAGGACCTCGCCGCTGCTGTAGTCGACGTAAGCGGACAGTGGGTCATGCCCGGCATGATCGACGGGCACGTCCACGTAGCGGGGCGCAGGCCGACCTGGGACTCGGCCCTTGGTCACCGGATGCTGGCAATGGCTGGAGTCACCACGGCCATCGACTTCGGCGGCACCCCGGAGCAACTTATCGACGGGATCACGCGGAAGGGAGCCGGGCTCAACGTCGGTGGTCTTTTCATCTTCCGCCCGGGAGACACGATTCCGAACGACGACCCCCAACGTGCCGAGATCAGGGACCTGGTCGCGGCCGCGCTAAGACGTGGCGCCCTCGGCGTGAAAATGTTAGGTGGGTACAACCCGTTCACGCCCGAGGTGACCGCCAACATCATCGCCGAGTGCAACCAGCAGCGGGCCTACATCGGCTTCCACGTGGGCACGAAAGAGACCGGAAGCCGGTTGGACGGCCTTCGCGAAATACCCGGGCTGGTCGGCAGCGGCAGGCTCCATGTCGCCCACGTCAACGCCTACACCCGGGGTTCAATCCTCGACCCGCTGGACGAGGTACAGGAAGCCCTGTCGCTCCTTACCTCCATGAAGGGCCAACTCAACTCGGAGGTCCACCAGGCGGTGCCCAACGGTACCTCGGGGCGTTGTGACGCAGACGGCAATGTCAGTGCAAACGTGGCTCAGAACTGCCTGAATCTGCGGGGATACCCGACCACCGCCGACGGTATCAGGCAGGCGATACGGGATGGGTACGCGTCAGTCATCCGGGAGAAGGACGGTGTCATCGGGCACGCCAGGGGCGACGAGGCGCTGGCGATCTTCGAGGAGTTGCAAACAGACTGCTCGCTCAGTTTCCCGGTGAACCTGCCCCAGTCGGCAATGCTGCTCACAACGGCGAAAGACGCGGACGGAGACTTCGTTGTCGACGCGGTGGCCTCAGACGGCGGCTCACACCCCCGGAACATCAACATCGAATCGACGATGGCGCTGGTACGGTTCGGTGCGCTATCGCCTCTCGAGATGGCGATGAAGCTGTCGTGGAACCCGTCCCGCATGTTTGGACTCGTCGACAAGGGACACCTCAGCGAAGGGGCCGATGCCGACATCACCGTTGTCGACCCGGATTTGGGCAAGGCCAGCCGTTCATTCGTGACCGGTGAACCGGTGTTAGTTGACGGCGATGTGGTGGCGAGTGACGGGACTCTGCTGGTCACGGGCGATGGTGAGGTGTCGGCGGCGGCCTCAGGGTTGTTGCACGAGGTCGTGGACCTGGAAAGAAGCAAGCTGTACGAGGGCTTCACCGGCGACTAGCGTGACTGCGGCAGCGGTCCCGGTTGACTCGCCGCGGAGATTCCGCCTGACTCAGTGCCTAGGGGGATTTGTCAGCGGGAGTCATCCGGGAGGGTGAGTGTCACCGATGTTCCGCAATCGGAGGTATCCTGCCGAACTCAGCGGTTCACTCACAGCGGGCGCGAAGAATTTCTCTTCCAGAAGAAGGTAATTTTGATGGTCCCAGTGCTGGGTAGAAAGTAATTACCTGCTTCGTGATCTGCCGCATGCGATCATCCCGTTTGCACCTGTCCACCTGATTTGGTCTACTGACGGGCGGACCAGCCGCCTGCGCCCGCGCCCAGACCTACCTAATGTCAGCCACAGCCACGCGTACTCCGCTGATCCGGGGGAGACAGAGCATTGATCGAAGTCACTGAGATTGACCCGAAACAGCTCAAGGAATATGCGACGATCCCGATGCGGATTCTTGTTGATTCCCAGTTCCACGTCGAGATCAGGGACCGGGGACTTGGTGGACTGGCCCTGATCGAAGAGCCGGTCTCCCAGCCATGGGTCAAGGATTACTACGAGGGTGAACCCCGAGGTGTCGCCAAGTGGCTGGAAATGTTCAACACCAATCACTGGGGATTCTTCCTTGCCCACTCCGGCCGCGAACTGGTTGGGGGAGCCACCATCGCATCGAAGTCGGATGGAGTGAGCATGCTCGACGGGCGCAGCGATCTGGCCGTACTCTGGGACATTCGCGTGATGCCGGAGTGGGAGCGGCAGGGGGTCGGCACTGCTCTGTTCCGCCGGGCAGTCGAGTGGAGCCGAACACAGGGGCTTACGCAGTTGAAGATCGAGACTCAGAACACCAACGTGGGTGCTTGTCGTTTCTACGCTGAGTTGGGGTGTGAGTTGCGCGGGATCGTCCACCACGCCTACGCCGCAGGGCAGGGGCGATGGGTGGACGAGGTTGAGCTTCATTGGTGGCTGGACTTGTAGATGCCGCTCGGTGGCTATGCGCGTGCTGACGAACCGGTGGTCATCGGATGTGATGCCTTCGCCAGGAATATCTCCCGCTGCACCAACAGGCGACCCAACAACGGGACTATCCAGAGTTCGGAATCTAGTGGTCGACAACACTCACCTCACCCGACGGAGGCCCTCCGTCCAGAGACCGACGCCAGGGTCTGCCGATGAGGGTGCGCCGCTGCCTGGCGTGCCTGAAACGCGGGATCAAACGGCAAGCTGAAGCACTATCAGAACTCCCGTTACGCGTCCCACCATCCTCCCGGCGAGGGAGGGAGGACCGGGTACAGGGCGCCCTGCTATTTCCTACTCGTAGCGGAGGGCTTCTGACGGCTTGATCTTCGAGGCCTGACGTGATGGGACCAGCGTGTTCAACAGCGAGAACACCACCGCGATTAACACGATGATCGTCACGTTCATCCACGGGATTACAAACGTCATGCCGTCCACTTCTGAGCTTATCGCCTGGAAGATATTCCACCCGATAAGAGCCCCGAGGCTGATCCCCAAGATGGAGCCAAGCACCGCGACTATTCCCGATTCCATCAGGAACTGGACCTGGATCATCCGGCCCTTGTAACCCAGCGCCCGCATCATCCCGATCGACTGCCGGCGTTCGACAACCGCCCTGAATGAAACCACGCCAAGTGAAGCCACGCCAACCAGCAGGCCAAGGCCCATGAAACCCTGGAACAACTGGTTGAACGCATTGTTCTGGGCCTGGTTATCGGCGATATTCTCCACTATCGACTTCGCCGACATTCCGTGCTCGATGAACACTGTTTCCAGCAGGCGCGTTACTTCCTCGTGACGAGACGGGTCGGCAAGCCGGAACTTGTAATCGACGAACGGTACTGGCTCGTCCGAAAGCTCCTCCAACACCGCCGGGTTCATGTAGATATCGGCCTGTCCCAGCTCGAACGCATCGGCAAACTGGTCGAGCACACCGATAATCTTTCGATCGACCGATTTACCGACACCGGCCTGTCCGATCGGTGGTCGAATCGTGATGTCCACGCCCTCGATCTCGCCCTGTTCGCTGGCCGAAACTCCCTCAACGCGGAACGTGGTGGTCCCGGAAGGCTCCCCGCCCCCGCCGAAACCTGCAGTCTCGACGACATTGCCGGCCACGACCGCCAGGGTGGGATCGGAAGCCAGGGCCGCCCATATCTGTTCCGAAGTATCGCCATACTGGGGATCCCAGTGCGTCAGTTCAAACTTATTGCCCCTCAACCACGCTTCGTCGGACGCCCGAATTCGTGCGCCCTTGAACGCCAGGTCGTCCACGCCGTCCTGCCGCGCCTCAACCCACAACCGGGCCTGGGAGGTGATCATCGTAAAATCGGAGGTAGAAAGCCTGCCGCCGCTGGCCGCAATCGCGTCGTTCGGATCGCCGATCGGCAGATCGGGATCGATCTGGCCCCTGATGTCGAAGCCACCCGACACCAGGTCGGGTTCATCCTCGACGGCGTTCCCCAGGTTGCTCATGATCGCGAAGATCATCAGGGTGAATATCACCAGCGAGAACATCGCCAGGGTAAGTCCGGTGCGGAAACGTGCGGCCATCGGGTAGGCGATCGCCATCTTCACGACCGGGCGCAGGTTGCCCGACCGCCCGAACACTTTCGAAACGAACCACACGATGACATCAGCGTTGTACATCACGATCCAGACCGAGGCCGCTACGAGCGATACGCCCGAAAGTAGGAACATCTCGACACCGCCGGTCAACGTCCCGGTCAGGCCGTCCAGGGCGTCGAAGGGAAGACCCCAGAACACCACCATGGCAACGCCGATGAAGGTCATCGAAACGCGATTTCGGGTCTCTTCACGAACGAGGCGATCATTTAGGATTCGACGTACAAGGAAAACCAGAATCCGGCGGATGAGGTAAGCAAGGAATCCGTAGAGAATGATCCATATAAGTCTCTTCGGAGTACGCCGTTCGACTTCTTCATAGTCAAGTGACCAACGAACAATGAGGCCGATTGCAACGATGATCAGGGTGACACCGATTGTGAACAATCCGGCGTTGTTGTGCCCGAACCCTTCGATCCCCTTCTCGGGGTTGAATCCGCTGAGAGCCAGGACCAGGCCAATTGGAAGCAACGGCCAGCCTGAGGCCAGCCACGGTTGGAAGAACCTGTACAGCATCCAGACGACCATAACGATCCATGGGATGATCGTGAGCAGGGCGAAGAACCCCAGGACACGCAAGAGGATCCCGTGACCCGACCTCGCGAGCCGCACGGTTGTGTATGCGTAGGTCAACGGACCGCCCAACCACCACAGGACGTTTTTAGCACGCCTGCCGGTGCCCGGCGTTTCATCGCTGACAAACTCCTGCCCGAGGCCCCGGATGGCCACCACGATGTTCAACTTGCTAACCCGGTACGCCGAAAAGGCCACGGTGACTGCGGTCAGGAACAGTCCCGCGCAGAAAGCCACGATTACCGACTGTATGGTCACCGAGTAGGTGAAGGTGATGTCCTCGTCCTGGCCAATCGCGCCGATCAAAATCTGAACGAGCAACATGCTGGCAATGATTCCCAGCAGCGCGCCCAGCGCCGCAGCGCCGATTGAGTACACGATTCCCTCGTAGAGGAACATCTGCACAAGGTAGCGCCGCTTTGTCCCGACCGCGCGGATGATCCCCATCTCGGTTGTGCGGGCCGCGGCCAGCATGACGAAAACGAGGAAGATCAAGAGCAGGCCGACGATAATCGAGAACGATCCGAAAATACTGAAAATCAGGGTGATCGTCTGCCCGATGAGTTCGGCAATATCGAGCCCGCGATTCTTGATCGGGTCAGCCTGCAACTCCACCAGCTGCGACATTGGGATCAGCAATTGTTGAGCCAGTCTCGGATCGCCAATGCCTTCGATAACGCCCGCGACGATTGCCAGCGTGATCGTGTTGGTCGCCGCGATCTTGAACTCGTCCGAGGGCGCGTCTCCGTCGAGTTCCGCTACGAGTTCCGACAGCGAATTGCTGATGAAAAATCCGCCTGAAGCCCCGCCGCCTTCATCCAGCTTGGTCTGCAACGCGGCGAGAACACCAGGCGACTTGAACGCCGCAAAAAGCGCCTCCGCGGCGGCATCGTTGATAAAAACAAGTTGCAGGTCGTCGGCAAGCTCTTCCGACATCTCCTCGTC
>JASLNQ010000011.1:7727-17078 GCA_030745955.1 Dehalococcoidia bacterium
CGAGACCTCGATAGAGTTGTACTGCCCCTCACGCTCGAGCACCCGCTGAAGGGTGGCGATCGGGAACAGGGCCGCCGACCTGATCTCTTCAGCTCCTCCGGCCAGACCTTCGTTCTCGACGATATCGACTACCCGGTACCTGGTCCGACCGGTCGCCGCCACCAGGGTTATTTCATCACCGACCCCGGCCTCAAGTTCCTTAGCGAGGGCGCGGTTGATAATCGTCTCGCCATCCGCGAGACCCCGTAGATCGGCCAGTCCACCGTCGATTCTCCTGGCGTTTTCGAACCCGGTCAGCGAATCGAGATCGACACCCACGACCGATGTCCCGGCTACGGTCTTTTCCGTGGCCTCGTTGAGCACGGGCAATTGCTCTTCGATAATCGGCAACACACCGTCCACCCGCGAATCGCCATCCAACTCAGCCCGGACGCGGTCGACCAGGTCCTGACCGATGAACTCGTCACCGAAACGCGCCGCCACCGGTGAGGTCAGCCGGACGTCGGTCTCGCCGATGGTGTCCAGCACGATCGTGCGAATTGAACTCGACACCGAATCGCCGATCGCCAGCGCGGCCATGATGATCGTCGTACTGAGCATCAGCCCCACGACTATCAAAACCGATTGCGCCTTACGGCGTGGGATGTTGCGGAGGGAGAGCTTCAGCAAGACCCTGTTGCGCAGGGCCAGGAACAGGACGATGAGAAGGACGAATATCGTGCCGACGGCAAGGATGGTGGCGAGATTGCTCATCTCCATGCCAAAGAGCTTTTCCAATGCAATGCTCCTCAGGCTTCAGATGAGCCGCTGCGCGACCCGTTGCCATCATCGACAATCGACCCGTCGCTCATGCGCACGATGCGGTCGGCCACCGCTCCGACTTCCTCGGAGTGAGTCACAAGGACGAAGGTCTGCGCCTGCTCCTTGTTCAGCCGTGCGAGCAGTTCCATGATCTCGGCAGCGTTCGTCGAATCCAGGTTTCCCGTGGGTTCGTCGGCCCACACAATCGCCGGGTCGTTGGCAAGCGCCCGTGCGACAGCCACCCGTTGCTGCTGGCCACCGGAAAGTTCAGCGGGGAGGTGGTCAAGCCGGTCGCTCAAACCCACCAGGTCGAGCTTCTCGACCGCTTTCTCGCGGGCCTCTCGCTGAGACCTGCCCGCCAGTACCAGGGGCAACTCGACATTCTCCTGCGCACTCAACACAGGCAGCAGGTTGTACGACTGGAAAACGAATCCCATCGAGCTGGCCCGGTAATCGCTCAGGGCATCGTCGGAGAGGTTGCGGAGCAATCGTCCGGCGATGCTCACGTCGCCGGCGTCAATCGAGTCGAGACCCGACATGCAGTTCAACAGGGTGGTCTTGCCCGATCCGCTTGGACCCATTACGGCGACCATTTCACCCGCCGTCACCTCGAACGAAACGTCGTTGAGCGCGTTTACGATTACGTCGCGCGTGCGGTAGATTTTCATCACTCCCGCCGCGGAAATGATCGGTCCGGAATTCATATGCGATTGTCCCTTGCCAACGAGCCTCGCCAAACACAGCCACCAACGCTACCACAATAGGTTTACCTGAGATTCCGTGCATCCCTCGGAAGGGTGAGATTTCGATGTACTCTGGGAACAAATGCGTTAGCGGAGAGCATATGACCAGGCTGATCTTGATTCGACATGGCGAAACCGACTGGAATGTCGAGAATCGCCGGCAAGGACGCAACGACCGCCCGCTGAACGCCAGGGGTGCAACCCAGGCGCGGCTTGTGACCGACCACGTGAAGGCCGCGTTCGACATCAAAAAGCTCTGGTCGTCTCCCCTCCAGCGGTGCGCCAGTACAGCCGCCCTCCTCGGGACACCGGTCTCAACGTCCGACCTGCTCGTCGAGATCGACTACGGCGACTGGGAGGGCATGCTCGAATCTGAAATCGACGTTAGGTACCCCAATCGATACGAGAACGGGATGGTTTCGATCGACCCACCGGGCGGCGAAAAACGCTCCAATCTTCCAGTGCGTGGCCGCCAGTTCATCGAGGAATCCCGAATAGCTGACGAACAAGGGGATGTCGTGATAGTAGGTCACGGTTCGGCGATGGCTGGCTTGCTGGTTGCACTACTGGACCTGCCCGACCACGCGATGCACAATTTCTTGATCGACAACTGCTCCGTTTCAACTGTACAGATGGAAAACGGGATCAACCGCCTTACGACGCTCAACCACACCGGCCACCTGGCCACGGTAAGCGGGGCCTGAGCACTTGTCGCCACGAAGTAGCGATCAACGTCGAAAACGAGTCCCGCACCGGGCGACTGCTGTCATGGTCCAGGGGACCGGCTCGTCGGTCGGTAAGAGCGTTATCGCGGCTGCGCTCTGCCGGATCCTTGCACAGGACGGCGTGAACGTTGCGCCGTTCAAGGCCCAGAACATGTCAAACAACTCGTACGTAACCGCCGATGGCGGCGAGATGGGACGGGCGCAGGTCGTGCAGGCGCAGGCTGCGGGTGTCGAGCCGCACACCGATATGAACCCGGTCCTGCTTAAACCCGAGGCCGACAGCCGGTCGCAGGTCGTTCTCAACGGCAAGCCGGTCGGCAGCTTCGAGGCGCGGCGCTACTGGGGCGATCAGTCGGAAGTGTGGTCGGCTGTCACTGCGGCCTACGACCGGCTCGCCGCCAGGTACGACGTGATCGTGCTCGAGGGCGCAGGGAGCCCTGCCGAGGTCAACTTGCGCGACCGCGATATCGTGAACATGCGCATGGCCGCCTACGCGGAGGCCTCGGTGATTCTTGTCGGCGATATCGACCGCGGAGGGGTGTTCGCCTCGCTACTCGGTACGATGGAGCTCCTGGCCCCCGACGAACGGGAACTGGTCGGGGCGTTGCTGATCAACCGGTTCCGCGGCGACCGCGCCCTTCTTGATCCCCTGCCCGAGATGATTGCCGAACGGACCGGTGTGCCGGTTGCAGGCGTCGTTCCGTTCGTATACGACCTGCAGGTGAAAGACGAGGATGGGGTGACGTTCGGCGACTACGACCCGCCGGGCTCCCGCCCTGGTGTGCCCCGCGGAACTGCAGCGCGCGACCAAGCAATCCGATTGCGCCCGGAGCAAAGCCCTGGTGTGCCCCGCGGAGCTGCAGCGAGCGACCAAGCAATCCGATTGCGCCCGGAGCAAAACGACGTCCTGGAGGTTGCGGTTATCGGTCTGCCCCGTGTCTCGAACCACGACGATCTCGATCCGTTTCGCCGCGCCGGGTGTCGCGTCAGGGTGGTCACAAATCCGCACGAATTGCCCAGCGCCCACGTCGTCATCATTCCCGGCTCCAAGAGCACCATCGCCGACCTGCGCTGGATGAAATCCAGGGGACTCGATACGGCAATCGCCGACGCTGCGAAACGCGGCACGACGGTCGTGGGCATCTGCGGGGGATACCAGATCCTTGGCGAGCAACTCGACGATCCCGACGCGACGGAGTCTGGTGTTGCGCAATCCGAATCGGGCCTCGGTCTACTCCCGATCCGCACTGTCTTCGCCACCGAGAAGACCACCCGGCGAGTGGGTGTCGACATGCCTGAAATGGCCTCCGGACCGCTAGAAGGCGCATCTGCATCGGGATTCGGCTACGAGATCCATACCGGCGTAACGACCGGTGCCGGGACACCGCTGGTGACACTAACCGGTGACGGGGAGAGCTGGCCCGACGGCTCGTTCTCCAGCACGTTGCCTGTGATCGGTAGCTACGTTCACGGACTCTTCGACAGCCCCGACATCCTCAGGCGACTGCTCGACACAACCACCGATACTCACGACCTGCCACGCCTGCTTGTCCAGGACTTCTCGATGGAGGCCGAGTACGACCGACTCGCACAGGTCGTGCGGGAAGCCCTCGACATGGACCTGGTCCGCTCGCTGATCGAGTGAATACCGCGGCGTACGCCGCTGCCAGCTGCAATCCGCCGGATAGCACGAATTAGCCACCGGTTCACATTGATCATGCCCTAAGATAGCGGGCAACGCGTCAACCCTGCGGGAGGTCCCCGATGGCAACCTGGTTTGAAGACGAACACTTCTGGACGGAGCTCTATCCGTTCATGTTTCCAGACAAGTCGTTCGAGGCTGCCGGGGAGCAGGTCGAAAAAATCATCAGACTTGCCGGACTCGACCCGGGTGGCGTTCTCGACCTGGCCTGTGGACCCGGCCGGCACGCCGTGGAGTTTGCGAAGCGTGGACTGCAGGTCACCGGAGTCGACCTGTCGTCGTTCCTCCTCGATAAGGCAAGGCAGCATTCCAACGAGCAGCAGGTGAATGTCGAGTGGGTCCAGGAAGACATGCGCCGGTTCGTCCGGCCAGGTGCCTTCGACCTGGCAACGAACATGTTCTCGTCCTTCGGTTATTTCGACAACCCGGCAGATAACCTCGGCGTGCTGCGAAACGTTCACACAAGCCTGAAAGACGGTGGGGTGATCGTCCTGGAAACCGCGGGAAAAGAACCTCTTGCGAGAGTGTTCTCACGGACCACTTTATCGGACCTCGGTGACGGCAGGCTGGTCGTACGGAGG
The DNA here is from genome assembly GCA_030745955.1 of Dehalococcoidia bacterium. The sequence continues at coordinate 12,280 of JASLNQ010000011.1, forward strand.
CACGAGATTACCGACGACTGGAGCCGCATCAGGAGCGAGTGGACCGTGATCGAAGATGGCCACGCAACAACCTTCCCTGTGCAACACGCCGTCTACTCGGGCCAAGAAATCAAGCAGATGCTGCAAACGGCCGGCTTTGACGAAATCAAGCTCTACGGCGACCTCGACGGCAGCGAATATGGTGTGGAGGCGAAGGGATTAGTCGTCACTGCGCGAAAGTAGCGGGGCGCTAATCATCGGTCCGTGCGATTTAACCAACGCGCTTCATCCACCCGGCACCTGTCCCGCCCGTTTGATCAACTTGCGAACGAGGAATCAGGCAGGGCCAGCCCGTATTGTTCATAGAACCGGTCCAATTCGCTCGCTGTCCTAATCCGAACGCCGATTTGCTCTGGACACAGCTCCTTCAACAGCACGGCAAGTCTTTGTCTGTGGCGTCGCCACCGGCCGTTGACGAGCCACACCATGTGCTGGAGAGCCAGGCTATCTGAAGAAAGAAACGAATGACGCCAGGATTCGAAGTTCTCCCCACAGATTTGTTCATGCGACCGAATTCTGCGGATCGAACGAAAGAACACGCGCCAGAAAACCGTCGAAAATGGCAGGTCGAGCCATATCACCATGTCGGCCCGATTCGCGAGTTGTCGACCCGATGTATCAACCGTCTCACCATCGATTACCCAACCAGCAGGGTGATCGTCGATCCAACGTTCGATGATTTCCGTCCGCCCAGCCCTGTCACGGGATTTCCAACCTGGAAGCCAAACTACCGAATCCAGTTCGAGAAAAGGTAGTGAAAACCGCTCGCCGATTGCCTTCCCCAGGCTGGTTTTTCCTCCGCTTCCTGCCACGACGATGCTTTTTCCAAATTGCAGGGATTTGGTCAACTCTTCAATCTCTTGAGGTCCCGGCATCGGCGATGTCGATTGTTTCGTGCAAGGGGTGCCAATAGGACAAACGCGTCCGCTTAGCCTACCTGCTCTGGGATGTCTTGTGCCTCTCAGTGGACAGGACGCGAACTCGGCACCGCTACCCGCCCAGCCGTGCCAGCTCGAACAGCACTGCGCTCTCCGGCACCTGGCCCGCCCGCTCGATCAACCTGCGCCGCAGTTCGGGCGCACGGCCATCGGTGAAATCGGCATCCGCGTCTCCGTTCTCGGGGTTATCCGGTGGTTCGATCACCAACGGTGCAACCGCCCCCAGCGCCGCCTCGACGTTGCGCAGGTTGTTTGCGCCCACCGCCATCGGGCACAGCACGACATGATCGGCTGCGCGTATCAGTTCAAGGTGATCGGAGTGTTGTGTATCGGTGATGGCAGCAAACGGCGGGGCACTGACATATCCCAGCCCGAGCCGTTCGGCAGCCTCGCGGTCGGAATCGCCCGTTCCGAGTACCCCGGCGGTTACGGTGTACCCGGCCACGCGTAGCTGGTGCATCAACTCCCGCCCGCTGCCCGCCCCGCATATCAGGTGGACCGTCCTGCCGGTGCCGACCAGTTTTTGATGCTCCGAACTCTGGGCACCCAGCAGCAGTACATGTGGCCTGCCGGTGACCGGGTCTGGCTCAACGAGCCCCTCAACACCGAAAGCCATCCTCAGGTTTTCTGGCGTCAGGACTTCCCACGGGCTGCCATCGGCGATTTTTCTCCCATCGAGCAGGATGACCAACCGATCGCAGAACCTTGCCGCCAGCGACAGATCGTGCAGGATGACGACCGCTCCGGCACTCCGCCGGCCCACCTCCTCCTTGACAAGCTCCATCGTCCGTATCTGGTGACGCAGGTCGAGTGATGACGTCGGTTCGTCCATCAGCAACACGTCGGCCTGCTGGACCAGCACCCGGGCCATCACGACACGTTGCCGTTCACCACCCGAGAGCGTATCCAGCTTACGGTGGGCGAACTGGTCGGTATCTGTGCGCTCCATCGCCGCCCATGCCAGTTCCCGGTCTCCCACGCCTTCAAGCTCGAACCTCCCGAGGTACGGGTAACGCCCCATGAGGACCGCCTCGAACACGGTAAACGGATGGCTCCCGGCCTGCTGGGGCATGTATGCCAGCCTGCGGGCCCGATCACGTTTTGACACCCCGCTCGACGCCAGGTTCCCGGATTCCGCACCCGCGCCTGTCCCGGCTTCCCCCACGAACACCTCGCCGGACTCTGCGTTCAAGAGACCCGCAATCGTCCGCAGCAGGGTCGTCTTGCCGCTGCCGTTCGCCCCCACGACACCCAGCACCTCCCCGCGCTCCAACCTCAGGGAAACCGAGCTGACGACCCAATTTCCACCGAGCACAGTCGACAGGTTTTCAACCCGCAATAGCGCCCGGTCGTCACCGGCATTGCCGCTGACAAAGCTTGATTCAGAACTCCCTGCCTCGGGTGTATGCAGTGTCATCAGGGATTACCCGCCGGGGCTGTCCAGTTGGAAAAGTCTTCGAACGTCACGCCGGTGAAGGCCGACGGGTACAGCAAACTCGCCAGGTCCTCGATTCCCCGGACGTTCCAGTGCGAGAGCGTCGTGTGGTACTTCGGTAGGACATAGTGGATCTGGCCATTCTTGATCGCAGGGACTTCCGCCAGCGCCGGGCTCGATGTCAGTTCCTCGATGTAGGCGTTGGCGCCCTCCAGCGGCTGCGGCACGAGTATCACATCGGGGTTGATCGCGGCTATCGATTCGATGCTCACCTGTTGGTGACCCTCGATCCCGGAGTCGGCTGCCGCATTGATACCACCCGCCTGTTCGATGATCCCGCCCTCGGTCGTGTCCGAACCCGCGGCAAACGCCGATGTCCATTTCGATACCGACAGAACCCGGGGCTTCTCCCCACCGGGCAGTGCATCGGTTATCAGTTGCATCCGCGACTCGATTTCCTCGACGAGTGCCAGGGCTTCGAGTTCGGCACCGACCATGTAGCCCATCAGCAGAATGTTGGGGACATTGCCGAGTGCCGAGTTTTCCAGGGCCGTCCGCGCGACGGGGATCTCTGCGCCGGTCAGCAGCGCCACGGTGTCGGCGTTTGTGAACCTCGATGCGATGATGACGTCGGGCAGCAGAGCCACGACCTCCTCGGGATTGAACCCGATCAGGTTGTGATCGGTAGAGAGCGTAGCGATATTCGACTGCTCGCCGTCGAGGAAAAAGTTGTAGACGGCAGTCAGCCGGTCAAAATCCATGAGCGCGGCGAGGACTTCCGAATGTCCGAGTGAAAGCGAATGGACCTTCTGTGGCGGTGCGTCCAGGGTGATAACACCCTCCGAGGTCTCGACGCTGCGGGGCCAGCCGAAGTTGGTGGGATCGACGATCCCGGGAACGTCGGTGAAGCGTGACAGGTCTGGCCCTTCGGGGGTGGGTTCGACCGTGGGTGTTGCCGTTGGGACGGGGATTGCGGTCGGTGCCGTCGTAGCGGTTGGCCCAACGGCCTGAACGGCCTCGGGCGTCGCAGTTGCAGTTGCTGTCGGGTCAGGTGCCGGCGCTGTAGTGGCAGTCGGGTCTGGTTCAGTCGTAGCCGTGGGCCCGGCCTCTACCTCACTCCCGCTACACGCCGCTACCGCTGCGATTGCAATCACGGACAGCATTAGCAGTACGACTTTCGTGACAGTGGATCTTGCGGTGGTCATCGCAGGTTTCATTCCAGTTCCAACTTCCCAATTCCAGTTCATATCGGTCCTTTCAACGTCCAACCAACTAACTTTCAGACTCATAGCATCGACACCCGCGAGCGGTTTCGCACGAGCAGGAAAATGAAGAACGGTGCGCCGATCATCGCCGTGAGAATGCCGACCCGCAGTTCGGCCGGTGCCAGGACGATTCGGGCCGCGGTATCCGCGATTAGCAGAAACAGTCCGCCTGCCAGCGCACTTAGCGGCAGCAGTACCCGGTGGTCGGCCCCGACAACCAGCCGAACGACGTGCGGGATCACCAGCCCGACGAACGCGATGATGCCCGAGAACGCGACCGCCGCCCCTGTGATCATCGATGCCGAGACCAGAAGGGTGTTCCGCACGAGCGTCACGCGAACCCCGAGCGCTCTCGCCTCTTCCTCGCTGACCAGCAGCAGGTTCAGGTCGCGGGCCACAAAAACCGTAATCAGCGCGCCTGCACCGATGATCGGGGCGGCGATCCAGACCGACTCCCAGCGCGCCGTATCGACCCCGCCTGCAATCCAGAAAATAATCTGCCGCTGCACATTCAGGTCGTCGGTCAGGACGATAATCGCGGTCGTGATGGCGCCAAGGAACGAACTCACCGCGATACCGCCCAGCAGCAGTGTCGCCATCGAAAACCGACCGCCTATCGATGCAATGAGGTATACCACGGTCATCGAGATCGCCGAGCCAACAAACGCAAACAGCGGCAGGAAGAAGGTAGAAACCGTGCTCGCCCCGGTTGATATCGCGATCACGGCACCCGTCGCTCCCCCACTCGACACCCCGATAATTCCCGGATCGGCCATCGAGTTACGGAACAACCCCTGCATGATCCCACCCGAGATCCCCAGGGCAGCGCCAACGAAGAAGGCCAGGAAAATGCGGGGCAACCGGATGCTCTGGATGATTGCCCGTTCAGTCGGTTCAGCCGTCGAACTCCCGATCCCGATGAGATCAAGCAGCGTCGTAACGGTGTGCGAAATCGGAATGTTGAACGGGCCCACGGCCGACGCCAGTACAACCATCGCCGCAGTCGCGATTCCGAGCAGCAGCGCGCCGCCACCCAGCCGTTTCAGCACGGTCGTGCCGCCTGCTCCGGCAGGTCCACTATTTGCACTTTTTCCGAACGCTTCTGCCAATAAAAAAACCCCT
>JASLNQ010000120.1 GCA_030745955.1 Dehalococcoidia bacterium
TGCCGCCGCAGCCAGCAGGCCGATCCCCGTGCCACCGAGACCGTAAAGTTCATCGCCAACCACCGTCATAAGACCGTTAACTATCGGAAAGGCCGAAAACTCGATCAGGAACGAAAAGAAAACCAGGCCCGGCAGCACGTCGCTGCGCAGCACATGGCGCAGGCCCTCGGTCAGACCGGCCCGTATCCCGACCTGCCCCGGCAGTCCGGCTCCCGGCCCGCCCGCGATCACCTCACGCTTCCGGATCTTCAGCGCCGCCAGGGTCGCCAGGATGTAGAGCACGGTGATCATGACGTAGGCCCAGTCCAGTCCCAGCAGCTCGAATATCACCCCGCCCGCTATCGATCCGGCAACGCGGGCGCCATCGAGTGAAAAGCGGGAAAGCCCGATCGCCCCGTGCAGGGCATGACCCGGCACGACGTCGGCTGTCAGGGCCTGGACGAGCACGATATCGAGCATCCTCACCATGCTCCCCGCCGACACGATCAGGTAGGCATGCCACAACTCGAGGCTGTCCGTCAGGATCAATGAGGTGAGCAGCGCCGCCAGCGAAGCCCCGACAACTCGCACCGCCACCTGGAGCCGCTTGCGGTCGAAACGGTCGACCATGAGCCCGTAGAGCGGCCCGAGCAGCGTGCCGCCGAATTTCAGCGCCCCGATCAACCCCACGAGAAGGGGAGAGTTCGTATCGCGCAGCACGAAAATGGCCAGCACGATCGTTTCCATCTCGGATGCCCAGAGACCCAGGGACTCCGACGACCACACAAACCGGTAGTCGCCGTACTTGAATGGCCGAAACGGGTTGAACCCCTGCCGCCCCGGGTCAAGGTCCGGGGTCGCGGTTATGGCGTCGGTTGTTATGTCAGCCGGGGGCGCGGATTCAGGCATAACGGCGATTTTCTCACGACCGGCAGCAAGAGGGTGCCGGCGGAGCGGTCCGAAACGCTGTTGTCATGCTGGACCGCCATTGTCATAGTGAACCGCCGTTGTCATGCTGGGCTCGATTCAGTATCCCTTCCTCCCCCGCAACCTCCGGCAGGTGGAAACCCGCCATCAACCGCACGCACCCAGCGCCGCCCGAAGACCCAAAAGTTCCCCCAGACCCCCGACCCAGCCCAAACACCCGGGCACCTCTAAAAAAAACTCACCGTGCCCGGCGCAGCTCCGGTGTCATGGCAATCGCCGTCCCCGCAATCGACAGCCCGCCCGCGATCCCGAGGAACATCGTCGCCTGGATACCAAGGGCCTCGATCCCCGCGCCACCGACGACCCAGCCAAGCTGATGGGTTAGCACCACCATGAAGTAAAGGCTCATCACGCGCCCGCGCATATTTTCCGTCGCAGTTGTCTGCAGCAGCACCGGCACCGAAATCATCCACGACGAAAAAGCCAACCCGAGCGTGACCATCGCCACCCCCGATATCAACACGTTCGGGGCCAGCGCGAACAGGGCTACCGAACCGTTGAACGTCAGCAGCCCGAAAATAACCAGGTGACCCTTCCGCAGGCGCGTGCTGAGTGCAAACAACACGAAAGCGCCGACCAACGCCCCGACCCCGTTCAGGCCCAGCATCACCCCGTACCCGACCTCACCCAATCCCAGCCCTTCCTGGACCTTAACCGGTATTGCCGGCTGGTACATGCCCATGAACAACGAACCCGATCCCACGATCAGCAGGGCGCGAATTACCGGGGTCCGGTACGAGTAGCCCATGCCCTCGCGAATGTCGGAAAACATGTTTCGACCGCTCGGGACCGGGAAGTGGCGCGTACGCACTATGAAGATCGTGACCGCCGAAAACCCGTAGAGCCCTGCAAGCACATAAAAAGCCAAATCGTAACCGAGCAGCAGCAGGGCACCGCCGATGCTCGGGCCTGCGATCGTGGCCGTCATCGAAATCCCGGTGTTCAGGCTCGATGCGCTTATCAACCTCTCCCGCCCCACCACATCGACTGCGAACGCCTGGCTCGTCGGGTTGTGCAGGGCGAACATCGCACCGGTCATCAGCGATATCGGGACCAGGTGCCACCACTCGAAGATCCCCGTGGTCAGCAGCACGGCAGTGAGCAGCGACATGGAGGCGATGACTGCTTTCGTCCGCCACAGCAGCTGCCAGCGTTCCGTCCGGTCGGCAAGCGCACCGCCAATCAGGGAAATCGAAGTGATCGCGACGCCCGGCATCGCATTGACCAGCCCCATCAGGGTCGCCGAATCCGTCTTGTCGAGGACGATCCACGCCTGCGCCATGTTCCTGATCTGGTACCCGGCGAAGGTGGCAAGGTTCGACAGGACCAGCAGGCGATAGTCGCGTATCGCCAGGATGCTGAACGGCCCGCCGGCCACCGGGCCGGCCGTGCGTCTCTCGCCTGTTGCGGCCGGCTCTGCCGCGCCAGCAGTTTTTTCGGCCAGGGTGATTTCCTCGGTGGTTTCGGAATCGGTTAAGAGGTCGGTGGGAGCAACAAGGGCAGACGGGCAATGGCTGTTGCCAGCAAGCCGCCGATGAGTCCGGCAAACAGAGATAAATCGTCGCCCGCGCGCACGAAGCCCTTATCCCGTCACCCGGTGAACCGGCCCCATCACCGTCCACCATCCAATACTAACCCCGGCTAAAAAACATTCCCGCTAGCTTTTTACGATGTACTTCTCGATCAGCGCCTCGTTAATCTCAACACCGATACCCGGGCGGTCGGGCAGCTCGAATCCGCCGTCGGCATATTTCCACGCCGTGTCGGATGCCTCTTCAAGCCGGTCCGACAACCCGCCCTGGAACTCCTGCAGGTACTCCGGCGACGCCACTGCCGCACACTGCAGCGTAGCGGCCTGGAACACCGAAACGCCGCTCCCCATATGCGGTGTCGTCGGAATCCCGGCCGCGGCCGCAATCCCCATTTGCGTCATGTAATCGGTGAACCCGGTCCGGCCGATATCCGGCTGATACACGTCGAGCGCCCGCGGCGGCTGCACCCAGGCCTCCATCTGGTAACGCGTACGAAAATGCTCGCCAAGGGCTATTGGCGCACCCGGCATTGCCACCAGTGCCTGGTGTCCGGCAAGGTCCTCGGGCTGGAGCGGGCACTCAAAAAAGCGGACGTCTCGCCTGCCGTACTCCAGCTTTCCCAGCACCGCCGATTCGTGCGTGCACATCCACAGGGTGTCCACCATCCACTGCTCCAGCCCCGGCGCACCCTGCATCAGCCCGTCGAGCTCGGTGGTCCCCGCCCGAACATCCCCGGTCAGGAAGATCTTCGCACCCCGCAGTCCCGTGTCGGCCCAGCGGTTCACGTGTTCGATCCGTTCCTCGAGCGTCGCCCTGCGCACCCCCGAAAGATAGACATCGAACCGGCTCCTTGGACCGGGTGCGAGGAGCGCCGCGACCGGCGACTGCTCACGCCTGCCGATCGCATCCCACACTGCGATGTCGATTGCGGCAAGCGCATCGAGCCAGTAGCCCGACGAATACCCCCGCCCGCGCTGGGTGTCGTACAGAAAGTCCCAGAGCGCAGCCGGGTTCTCGTACTCCTGCCCTTCGACAATCTGCGCGAGCAGCTCGTTTACGATCAGGCACACCACCTCGGGGCCGATGCCGGCATTCGCTTCACCCCAGCCAACTGTCCCGTCCGACAGCGTCACCTTCACGAGGGGCGTTTCGATATAGCGTGCGTAAACCGTCTGCCAGCCCTGTTTGAACTCGAAACGCTCCGTTAGCCGGTCGCCCTCGTTCGCCCGGTACGACTCCCAGTACGGCGCCGAACTCTTGAACGCAAGGTGAATCGACTCGACGGATTTGATGGCGAGGTTGGTACTGGCAGGCATTGGGACTCCGCGCGCGGCATGTGAAAAGTAGATATTGGCCGCGAAATGTTACCCGTACGGCCCTGCTATTTGAACTGCGTATGAAAGTGATTTCTCGAACGGAAATTGCAATACCGGAACCGTGTTCAAAAGTAGGTTAGTGGACGTTGACTTTTCGGCTGTTCCGTGTATATTTTTCGGCTGCTCTTAACAGTTAGACAGGGTCGATTCGTACTCTGCCTGTGTTTGGGGCGAGGCAATTACTAAGCCGGGGCACGGCTGGCAAGAAGTGGAAAGGTAATCCTTTCACCTTAGTCGCCGGGTGGACCCTGGTGGTAGACGGACCTGTTCTCTCGTGGGAACGGGGTCGTTCTATATCTGGCCTTTCGGAGGAAATAGCATGGATCTAAGATTGATCAAGAAGCGGTGGGCGCTGGTGCTTCTGACACTCGCCAGCCTGCTCGTTATTGCTGCGGTCGCCTGTGGTGGCGACGATGGTGACGACGACGCTGGCGGCGGTGCCGCGCAACAGCCTGCAGCCCCGGCGGCAGCAGCCACCGCAAAACCAGCTGAAGACGCTGCGGCAGCAGCCACCGCAAAACCAGCTGAAGACGCTGCGGCAGCAGCCACCGCAAAACCAGCTGAAGACGCCGCCGCCGCAGCGACGGCCAAGCCTGCCGCAACGGTAGCCCAGGCCGCAGCCACCAACACTCCTGCTCCCGCATCTGGCGGCGGGGGTGGCCCGTCTGGTTCACTCGTCTACGGTATGCGCACCCTCGAGTCGGTCTACGGTATCGGCTACGTCGGTCCGTACCGCGGGTCAGCCACGAACCAGATCGGTGGTATTGAAGAGGCTCTCTTCAATTTCGAAAACGGTAACCCGATGAACCCGTTCCTCCTGGAATCGTGGAACATCGACGCTGCTGGTACACGCGCCTCATTGACCCTAAGGAAGGGCATCAGGTTCCAGAGTCCTATTGGTTTCGAGGACAAGGACTTCGGCGAGCTTAACGCCGTCGAACTCGTCGAGTGGTTCAACCGCTCGAATGCAACGACCAACCCGGAGTCGACCTATGGTGACGCCGGTGACTTCGCTGCCATCTTCCTCGAGGCGAAGGCCGTCGACGAATACACCGTCGAAATCGGTCTTGTCTCTCCCGTGTACTACTGTCTCCCGATTTCACAGTTCGGTTGTCTTTCAGCCGCACGTGGAGTCCACAAGGTGACGCACGCCGACACCGAAGGTATTGAGTGGGCACGTTCCCACCACGTCGGTACCGGCCCGTTCGTACAGGGTGACGACTGCAAGCCCGGTGACCGCTGCACGATGCACGCGCTGACCGAGCACTGGCGTCAGGTCGCTAACGTGGCGACAATCACGGGCCTCCAGGTCCCTGAAGCCACGGTACAGATCTCGATGCTCAAGAACGGCCAGATCGACATGGTCGTACTTGACTACAAGCTCCTCCCGGACGTTGTCGCCGCCGGCTTCACCTTCCTGGAGACAATGCCCGGCGGTTTCGTGGGTCAGTCAATCCTGTTCCCCGGCAACCTCTGGGAGCACTCCCACGCCCGAACGAATGAACCGCTCGAGCCGTGGGCCGGACCGACCCTTGACATCGACCATCCCTGGATCGGTAACCCCTGGGGACACGCTGGCGGCACCTGCTCGAATGGTGACGCACCTGGCCACGACCTCTGTGGCAACGCCCCCTACACCGACTCGAACAACCCCGCGGGCATGGACGACATGGAACAGGCCCGACTTGTTCGACTTGCACTCGGTACTGCGATCGACCGTGACGCCATCAACAGTTCCCTGTTGAACGACATCGGTACTCCGATCTACTCCGAGTACATGGGTCCTGAGTACCCCGGCTGGGACGCAACGCGTACCACCGGCTGCTGGGACTGGCTGGGTAACAAGATTACCTGCTCGGGCACCGCACAGGATGTCCCGTGGAAGCTTGCTGATGGCGACCTCGACGCTGCTGGCGCCCTGCTGACCACGGCCGGCTACCCGCTGGTCGATGGCGAACGCCAGGGCTTCGGTGAACTCGTTCTGCAGGCCTACTCGGCCGAAGCAGGACCGGTTGGCCTGGAAGTTGCCGACACCATCATGTCTGACTGGGCACGACTCGGAATTCCGATCTCGGGTCTGGTTGAAGACTACGGTGGGGTAATCAGCCCCAGGATGCGACAGCGAATTCAGTTCCTGCCCGTCCTGAAGAACGGTGACGTTCACTCGAACGTATACCCGATTGACTGGCCGCTGCCGACGGTTGACACATCGTCGTCACGACCTGGCTGGGGTGTGGGCTTCGAGTCGCAGGCTGGAGCCAAGTGGCTCTTCGAGATTCTCGGTGAGAAGGATGCAAGCATCCGCTCCACCAAGCACCTCACCTGGGTCGACTACAGCATGTTCTGGCTGCAGTACACTGGTGTATTCCAGGTTCCGAAGGGCATCGTGGTCAACGACCGCATCAAGTCCTGGAACGGCTACCAGCAGCACTACTCGAACGTGTCAGGTAACCCGGAGTTCATCGTTCTCAACTAAGAGTTCATGAACTTGAGACGAAGTTAGCTCGCTAACTGAGACGGGGGTCGGAGTTTCCGGCCCCCGTCTTTTTTAACCTGTGAGATAAGGCGTGTTCATCCTTAGCTATGCATCAAAAAAATGTTAATAAAGTTGTGTACTCAGTTAGTGATCGTTGACAAAGTATTTGGTAACGCTAGAATTCCCGAACGGTTGTTAGGCTTTAAGATCTCTGTGCAGGCTTCAAGGAGACTTAAAGTCAAGTATGATGCAGCCTTACACGGTCGTTTAAAAGGTTTCAATACAACACGCTCCGGTTCGCATGAGTTGGAAAGTGCCTAATAGATGTTTAATTTTCTGGCAAGACGTTTTTTTTCATCCATCATTTCGGTGATTGGTGC
>JASLNQ010000121.1 GCA_030745955.1 Dehalococcoidia bacterium
AAAACCTCGCTCGTCTCCCAGGTCTGGAATTCGTTGTTTGCCAGGCGCACGTGTGGGAAGTGCATCTCGGCGACCATCGCGTCGGCATCCCGATCGTTGAAAGCCTGCGCCCAGCGCCTGAAAGTCGCAATCGCAGCTTCCGAGGCCAGTTCGGTTGGGTTACTCAAGTTCAACTCCTATCGGAATTTTTAGCGGAACACTGGCTGTTACCGCGTACGCCCCCGGCGGCGGGATGCGGTCGGTTGACGATGGTACTAAGATAGCGCGCCTGCGGCCCGAAATGGCGCAGTAAACGGCAAAACGGCGGGCAACGACAGCCACGGCGAGAACCAGGACTGAAGTACAAAAAATGGCAAAACGAATCAACAGGGTGATCGAACTTTTCGAAATGGGCGAGCCGGTCTACTACACGGGCACGGGGGAATTGAGCTACGAGGCTGGATTGAAGCAGGCGAGTACATGGGCTGACTTTTTGATCACAGATTTCGAGCACCATGCCTTCGACATCGTTGGGCTAACGGCGTTCATGAAGGGCCTGGCTGACGGTGGTCCCACGAAGGCCGGCCACCGGACACCGGCCGTGATATCGACCCTGCCCTCGAACTGCCGGACGGTCGCTGAAATGCGGGCCAACGCATGGCAAGTGCGACAGGTGCTTTCGGCCGGAGTCCACGGGATTCTCCACACACACGCCCGCCAGGCCGACGCGGTGCGCGCTTTCATTGAGGAGTGTCGCTACCCGTTCCACAAGACGGGTCGCGAGGGCCTGGGCGAGGGTCAACGGGGGGCGGGCGGTCAGCGACAGCCGGCCGAGATCTGGGGTGTTTCTCCGCAGGAATACGTGAAAATTGCCGATCCCTGGCCGCTAAATCCCGACGGCGAGTTGCTACTCGGTCTAAAGCTCGAAAACCAGGAGTCGATGGTTAATGCCGACGCGATTTGCCGGGTGCCGGGCCTGGGATTTGCCGAGTGGGGACCGGGTGACATGGGTATGTCGTTTGGCAATCCCGACGCCCACGATCCGCCGTACCCGCCGGACATGGACCGCGCCCGCAACCGGGTGAAGGATGCGTGCGATTCGAACGGGTTGAAGTTCCTGTGCTCGTGGAACGATCCCAGTTTGGACGATGCGGGCAACCTGCAGGAACTAATCGATATGGGCGCTGCGATATTCTCCGGCGGCAGCGAAGAAAGGGCCGCAATCGGCCGCAAGATGACCAACCGGCAAATGCCCGTCGGGTAGGCAAGTAGCCAGGTGGTTAACCACGTTTTCTGCGAGGTCGGTTGGGGAAGACTGGTTTGGGGTGGTTGAGCCGCTGAGCGGTTTGTGGAGTTTGCAGAAACGGCAGTCAACGCGTCCCGAGCGCAGTCATCGGAGCCGAGGGACCCGGGGTGGGGCGCGGCTCGCCGGTGGTGGTGTCTACGAAAAGTCGGCCTACGCGCGTCTTGAGGAACCACCCACACCCTAATCCTCTCCCTCGCAGGGAGCAGGGATTTGTGAAGCCGTCTAGTCCAGGCCCATGATGTTTCGGACGGTGCCCACAATGTCGTCGGGCTGCGGCATGAAGGCGTTTTCCAGGTCCCGGTTGTAGGGGACCGGGGCATGGGGAGCCGTCACCCGCTTGACCGGAGCGTCGAGGTGGTCGAAGGCCTTATCGGCGATGACCGCGGCAAACTCGGAAGCCATCGAGGCACGCGGCGTGTCCTCGTCAACGATTACCACCCGGTTGGTCTTCCGGACCGATTCGAGCAGGATCTCTTCGTCGAACGGCGACAACCACATCATGTCGATCACATCGGCCTCGATGCCGTTCGCGGCGAGCTTCTCGGCGGCCTGCTGGCACGCGATCGTAGTGTACGACATGCCAACGAGGGTAACGTCGTCGCCACGTCTCATGTACCGGCCCTTACCGGGTTCGATCGTGTAATCCTCGTCGGGCACAAACCCGGTCAGGTTGATGAGTTTCTTGTCGTTCACCAGGAACACGGGATCGTCGTCACGGATTGCGGCGGCGAGCAGTCCTTTCACCGAGTAGGGATCGGACGGCACTGCCACTTTCAAACCCGGAATATGCGCCAACATCGAATAGAAACTCTCCGAGTGCTGGGCAGCGTGGCCCGTTCCGGCGCCGGACCGCGCAAACAGCGTGAGCGGGACCCGGGTCTGGCCGCCAAACATGTAACGACTCTTGGCGGCGTTAGATAGAAGCTGGTCGAATGCGACTGTCACGAAGTCGAAATACATCAGGTCGACAACGGGCCGGAGGCCGGTCAGTGCGGCGCCAACTGCGGCGCCAACGAACCCAGCTTCGGAGATCGGTGCATCCCGGATCCGGTCCGGGCCGAATTCCTGCACCAGTCCCTTCGTTGCGGCGAACGGACCGCCCCATGCATCGAGCGGTTCTTTGGTGTCACGGTCAAATCCACCGGAGATGTCCTCGCCCACGAGGAATACATCTTCGTCACGGCGCATCTCGGCCTGGATCGTGTCCCTAAAAACGTCGCGGAAGCGCTTTTCTTCTCCGGCTACGCCCTCATATCCGGGTCCGAGCGGGTTGCTTGATTGCTGTGTCGTCATTTCTGTTTCTTTGGTTTGTGATTTGTCGGGTACCGGTCAGTCACCGGTCCCGGTGTGCTTATCGGAGGCCCTGGATCGGGTTTGAGTAGTCGACGTACACGTCGGTGTAGAGCGACTCGATTTCCGGCATCGGGCTGTCCAACGCGAACTCCACGGCATCCAGCATCTCCTGCTCGACCATGTCGCGTATACCCTCGAGCTCCTCGGCCGTCATCAGCTTCTGCTCGGTCACCTGCTTTTCAAAACTCGGTAGCGGGTCGCGCTCCTTGAAATGCGCTTCCTCGTCAGGCTTCCTGTACTTCGAAGGGTCATCGGCGTGGAAGTGACCGTGGTACCGGTACGTCTTCAACTCGAGGAACGTCGGCCCATCTCCCGCCCGCGCCCTCGCGATGGCCTCGCCCGCAGCGTCGTAAACCGCGAACACATTCATGCCATCGACCACCACGCCCGGTATCCCGTAACCCTCTGCGCGCGAAGCGATATCGTCCGCCGATACCGAGTACCAGGCGGGTGTCGCCTCGGCGTAGCCGTTGTTCTCGCAAACGAAAACCACCGGCAACTTCCATACCGAGGCCAGGTTTAGCGATTCGTGGAGCACGCCCTGCGAAGACGCCCCGTCGCCGAAGAACGAAACTCCCACCGACTCGCTCTCGATTCCCTTGTACTTCGCCGTGAGCGCAGCGCCGACCGCCAGTGGTATAGAGGCGCCAACGATGCCGTTCGCCCCGAGCATCCCCTTCGAGAAGTCGGAAATATGCATCGACCCCCCCTTGCCCCCACACTGGCCCGTGGCTTTGCCCATGATCTCGGCCATCATCGCGCTCGTATCGAGCCCCTTCGCGATGCAGTGCCCGTGACCGCGGTGTGTCGAACCGATCCAGTCCTTGTCAGTTAGGTGGGCGCAGATCCCGACCGGGCCCGCTTCCTGGCCGTCCGAGGTGTGAGCCACGCCCATCGAGTTGCCTTTAACCGTCTGCTCAAGCATCGTCTCCTCGAAGCGGCGGATCCGGTACATCGTTGTGTACATCCACTCCAGCTTCTCTTTGGAGATATCCATCTTTTAGTGCCTCCGGGTGCTCTGAGCACCGTCACTCCCGGCCTGCAGGGCAGGTACCGGAGAATATTTCGAGATCAGTTCGACTTTCGGTCGCGGCACCGTTTTTAGCACCAGTTTGCGACCGCGCTATCGAGGGCCGACAGAACGACAGAGAAACTTTAGCATCGGTGGAGGGGGTCTGCGGGTGGTGGGTTAGCCCCTGCCGATGAATCTACCGAGTGAGCTCTTGAGTGAGGTTTCTTCGGGTTTTTCATCGTGGAGCAGGCCATCGAGTAGCGAGTCGTAAGGGGTCGACTCGGTGCTGACCGCCGGTGTGACCGTGAACAGGAGCGTGTCAGCCGAACCGGTCTCCTTACACCGCATTGCCTGTTCGATCACCTCTTTCACCGTGTACATAGCGTGGGGTGAAAGCACGATCCCCTCCGCTCGTGTGAACATCAGGCCGGCGCTGTACGACTCGACCTGGCCGTGGGCAACGGCCGTGACGTGTTTTTCGCGGTACAGCGCAGAAACGATTGGGGCTACGCCGTGGTAGCGCATGGCACCGGCGAGCACTCCGGGCGGTGAGTACTCACGCCCCAGTGTGTACATCGGAACCTGTGGCATGAGGCCGGCAGAGTCGGCTGACTCTTCGGCGTACACCCCGCGGGTGAGGCTCGGGGTCGACGCTTCTTCAACTGCGACGAACCGCGTGTCCCTGCCCTGTATCCGGGCCGGTACGAACGGAGCGATCAGTCCACCAAAGTGCGAACCAGCCCCGATCGAGCCGATCACGTAGTCGGGCGCTTCGTCCACAGCCGCAAGCTGCCGCTGTGCCTCGAGCCCGACGATCGTCTGGTGGATCAGCGTATTGCCCATGAGAGTCGGGATCGCGAACTTGACCTCCGGATTGCGGGTCGCTTCCTCGTAGGCCTCGGCGAGCGCTGTGGCTATCGACCCGGAGTCCGGACCCTGCTTGCCGTGCTGGAGCTTTCCGACGCGGGTGTTTTGCGAAGGGCTTGCCTGGACATCGACGCCCCAAACACGGCCAAACGCGTCGCCCCATGCAAGGTCGGAGCCGGGTTTGCGCACGCTGTAGACACGGCTCGTGAGCCCAAACATGGCGGCCGCGTGGCCGATTGCGCTGATCCAGACCCCCCCGGAGCCACCGGTCACTATCCCGTTGGCACCCGACTGCTTCGTGAAGAACGCCTGCGGGACTGCGGTGTTCGATTCGTACGAGCCGCTCGGGCTGCCTCCCTCGACCTTGTAATAAAGCCGGGCAGGAGTTCCGAGTTCGCGTTCGAGCGCGGCTGCCCGGAACATGGGAGTCGGACGCCAGTGCTGGTATGCCGAGCGGACTTCCTTCGGAATGTTGAACGTGCGGCTTTTTGCGTTAAGTTCGTGTTCGATGATCTGGCGTGGGAACAGGGGTCCGAGTTCGCGAGCGGTGATCGGAAATCCCGATGGTGACATCATCGGCGGGACGCGGAACGGCAGGTCGGACTCAACGTTGTACCAGCGCGCCGGCATCTCGCGCGGAGTTAGCGAAATTCGATTGCCAGTGATCGTCGCCATTCGCCTTTTCTTCCCCGGTTGAATGCCCTGTAATCCCGATACCCAGCACACGGAGGGGTGAGTAGTGGAGAAAATCGTGCAAATCTTCGCCGAGTCCACCTGTACCGGCCACACGGTAACTGAGCATTGGTCACGCAGGGTATAGCGTGCCCAGTGTCGGGAGCAGATTCAAACTGGCCGCCGGAGCCTGCGCGATTTTTCCCAGCTTTTCGCCCGCTGACGAGGTTAGTTGGCCCAGTTGTGATCGAATATAAAAAAAGATTCTGGGCGACAGTACAATCCGGGCCTAAACGACAAGTATTCAGACCGTGATGCTTGGGACCGCAAGCCGAATTCTTAGCGTGAGAAAAATGACCCACGGAGTCCTACCTGCCTCGAAGCCCGGAATCTTTGTGCTCGCCATCCTGTTGATCGCCCTCGCGGGGATCGCGTGCCGTGGCGATCAGGGTGAAATCGGACCACCGGGTGAAGCCGGGTCACTGGGGGAACCCGGTGAACCGGGAGCCCCCGGCGCAGCTGGTTTGCGGGGTTTCCCTGGTCCGACAGGACCGGAGGGACCGGAGGGAGAGCGGGGAGCGGCGGGGACAGCTGGATCGGCAGGTCCGCGTGGACCGAGTGGAACTGACGGTGAACCCGTCACGCTGGTTGTCGGGGCGGGCCTAACGCTAGAAGAAGCGGGCGATGTGGCTTCTGTCGATTTTGGCGGGTCTGGCACTGCGGGCACGGTGGCCCGAAGCGATCACGAACACGATTCCGACTTTTACACCCGGTCAGAGCTCTCGTCGGGATCGGCAGACGTAGCGTGGTCGTCGCTCACAGGCGTTCCGGGCGATCTCAGTTCCGGCGGGGCAGCTGCCTCGGTTGAGTGGGAGAACGTCCAGAACCGGCCCGAGGGACTGGACGATGGCGACGACGGACTGACATCTGTTGAGTGGGCGGATGTCCAGAACCGGCCAATTGAACTGAACACAACGCTCGGGGGGTTGGTCTGCGGTTCAAGCGAAATCCCGATCTTCAACGGCTCGACATGGGTCTGTGGCGATGCGGGTCCTTCACCCGGCGACTACGCGGCGTCGGGGCAGTCGTGCGGAACGGGTTTGCTGGCATCGGGGCTCGATGCGACTGGGAGCCTGGTATGCAGTGCGATCGCCACCAGCGACATCACCCCGTTCCAGCGTGGCAAGCACCGGGTGACGACCCTCGTGATCGGACCGGGCGATGCCGGGCTGTGGAACTCGGTGACAATTGGTGACGACGGGCTCCCCGTCATCGCTTACGAGGCAAACAATTCTCTTTACCTTGCGCACTGTGACGACGTGTCTTGCGCAACGGCCACGCCTTCACTGGTTGAGGCAACCGGCGCTGGCGATCTCCATGCGTCGGTAATCATCGGGAGCGACGGCCTCCCCTTGATCAGCTACCGGTCGTCGACCGAGAACGACCTGAAGGTCGCGCATTGCCAGACGGTCGATTGTTCTACCAGTGCGAAGGCGATTCTTGAAAGCGCCGGCGATGTCGGGGAGTTCACGTCGAT
>JASLNQ010000122.1 GCA_030745955.1 Dehalococcoidia bacterium
GGTTTCGAAGCGGAAGTCGCGCCCGAACCCGGCAAGATTCCTTCGGGCCTCCTCGAGCATCCCGTCCGACAGGTCGGTCAGCGTGATCGACCAGCCATCGGGCACGCGGGCATTGTCGAGTCCCCAGCGCCAGAGACCGGCCGGTCCGCATCCCAGTTCGAGTACCCTGGCACCTGGCGGTGCGTCGACAAGGTCGAAGAATCTTCCGAACCACACATCGCGGGGTGTCCCATAGCGCTGCCAGAACTTGATGCGTGCGTTGAGCCTGGCGGCGTCCTTGTACGCAACCGCTCGAAGGTGGTCGGTGTTTTGCATGCGT
The DNA here is from genome assembly GCA_030745955.1 of Dehalococcoidia bacterium. The sequence continues at coordinate 320 of JASLNQ010000122.1, forward strand.
CGGCTGGTCATCCTGGAAGGCTATCACTGCGAGGTTTTGTTAGCCCGCCCGATCCGTTCACCCGCACATACCGTCATCTCGACCGGAGCGGAGAGATCTGGGTTTTCTTGTTGAGGATGTGCGTTCGAGCGAATGTGCTTGCAACGGGCCGCGTGAGGACAGGGTTGATTCCGTTCGGGCGGTTAATGCCGGCAGGTGGGGGTGAGATTCCTCCGCTGCGGTCGGAATGACCCGGGGGACGGGTCGGCGGATTCACGACGACTTGCCCGGAGGGGCGGGCGCTCGGTTACGTTCGGGAGATCGCTCGTTCAACGCTATCGAAGTACTCGTCAAGGAACCCGGCCGCGGCGGCTTGCAGCTTCGAGTCGGCGACCCTGGTCAGTAGCCCAGAGGTTTGCACCGCACCGGCCATATTGACCTGCGTGGCTTCAGCCGGTCCAACATCGGGGCCCTCGGCCGGGTCCAGCACGACCGTCACCGCCCCCGCGACACCGGCCCCCATCGACTTGCCGTCGAACTCGAACCGGAACGAATCGACCGGGCTGAGTTTCGACAGTTGAACATCAACATTCACTGTCGGCCGCAGAAATCCCATCGAGACCTTTGTTGAAACTCGAACGGTCTCGGGCCCGCGGATGTTGACATTCGTGGTGCCGGGAAGGTGCGGGGCCATCTTCGAAGGATCGGTCAGGGCCGCCCAGACGTCTTCGGCCGGGGCTGCCACCAGCCGACCATACTCGATATCCAATCCCGTCGCCTTCCATTTGATTCAACACTGCGGTACGAGATACCGACGATATCGCCAGAACCACGACAATTCAATCTGTATTTGCCCTTCGATTGGGTTGGGCTGGCGATAGGATGGCCTATCTATGTCAACACCAGCGGCCCCAGACGGCCCGCAGCCTTCACCGCCGTCCCCAGGTACCAGCGCGGGCCGCTCGTCACTCCGATCCACCATCCGGTCGCTCGTTTGGACCGTTTACGCACCCTCGTTCCTGCTATCGGTTGGCCAGGGCATCCTGATCCCGGTGCTGCCGGGCTTCGTCAAAGAAGAAATGATGGTGGGTGTCGGGCTGGTCGGTCTGGTTATCGCAGCGCGTCACCTGGGGACCATGGCGTTCGACGTGCCAGCAGGAATATTCGTAACCAGGCTCGGTCTGCGACGCACGATGATGGCAGGTGTGGTGCTCTTTGGCATTTCTGCGGTCTGGGCCGGGGTATCGCAAGACCTCACGTCGCTACTCGCAGCCCGGGTACTCGCGGGGATCAGCTTTGCGCTGTGGAGCATATCGCGCCACTCGTACATCGCCACCACCGTACCGATGGATGTTCGGGGACGTGCGTTATCGCTGTTCGGCGGGATATCCCGGATAGCAACCATTCTGGGTCCGTTGATCGGCGGCCTGCTGGCCGAGTTCGTTGGGATTCGAGTTCCGTTTTTCGCCCAGGCGGCCGTTGCTGTACTGACACTGATTATGGTGATCGTCACCACGCGGGGCATGATCGAACCCGACCGAACCGGCCCACAGGTTAACGTCTTCCGGGAACTGGGTGGCGTCGTGTCCCGCCACCGCCGTGACTTTGCGACCGGTGGACTGGCGGCGGTCATGCTCCAGTTTGTCCGGGCGGGGCGGGAGTTCCTGATCCCGGTATGGGGCGGTGAACTCGAGCTGGGTAAAGACCAGATCGGGTACATCGCGACCGCTTCGTTCGCTGTCGATTCGATGCTGTTCCCGTTTGTCGGCTATTCGATGGACCGCTGGGGACGCAAATCGACCGGGTTGCCCGGCTACGTGGTGATGGCCCTGGCGATGGCACTCATTCCGTTGACCGGCAGCTTCGGGGCGCTGATGGCGGTCGGGTTGCTCGCCGGGTTCGGAAACGGCCTTTCCACCGGATTCGTGCTGGTGATGGGGACCGACCTCGCCCCGAAGGACAAACCCGGGGAGTTTCTCGGGGTCTGGCGGTTGATTTCGGATACCGGTGGGGCGGGCGGGCCGATCGCGATCGGGGGTATCGCGCAGATCGTGACGCTGGGTGTCGCATCGGCGGCTACGGCCGGTGTGGGGATGTTCGGCGCCCTGCTGCTGATATTCGTAGTCAAGGAATCGATGACCAGGACCAGACGATAGCGCGTGCGGTCCCTGTAGCCAGATCCTTTGCACCAGCACGAACTCGATTTCCCGACCGGAGCGGAGCGAAGTGGAGGGACCTCAGTCGGTAACTGTCACTTCATAGCTAGCAGCAGAGCGCGCGGCGTATTGGTAGTGGCTGGCGGGTCGGGTCGCGTCGTCGAGGTCTCTCCACTACGGTCGGGAAATTGGTGGGAGCTTTTTGGGGGCGAGGTGGGTGACATTGGAGGATGTGACTTGATGTGTGGGTGATGCTTGACGATTTGCCGAAACCTTGCGCCGGCTGAGACCGCACGACCTCACCCCAGGTCCCTCGGCTCCGATGACTGCGCTCGGGAAATCAACCTGACCTGTCAATCAATAACTCAAGTCCACGAACACAATTCCGATTTCCCGACCGAAGCGGAGGGACCTCAATATCTACGTGTTACTTCGTAGCAAACACCAGGGCGCGCGGCGTAACGATATCGCTGGCAGGTCATGTCGTGCCGTCGAGGTCCCTCCGCTTCGCTTCGCTACGGTCGGGAAATCGAGTGGAGCTTTTGGGCGGAAGAACGAACAGGGTCCGAACGAGCCTGTTACAGACCCTCTGCGGCCAGGTGTGCGTGGAGGTCGCGCAGGCACATGGCGTCGTCTTCGGGCGCCCGGCCGTCGACCCAGTCCTTGGACTCGCCCGACATGCCTTCGACAGCGCCGACCGCCACGATGTCCCGCACCCACTCGTAGCCCTTTTCGACGGTGGGGAGCATGTTCTTGCCGGTCTTGATCGACAGCGCCGCGACGAGGCCGTAGCCACCCCAGTTCGACACGCTGGCGATGATCAGTTCGGTCGTTGTGGTGACGCACGGGTCGTCGGGCAGGTTTTCGATGCCGGGAATGACGTCCCTCATGTTGCCCATCCCGATCTCGTTGCCGCCATCGCCGATCCCGACCGAGTAGGGGTGCTGATCGAACAGGTGGTCGATCTTGGCGTTGTGCTCCGAAAAATCGAGGCCTTTCCAGTTCCGGTACGTCCCGTCGCCGACCAGCCCTGCCCTTTCGATCGAAACAAGGGCCTTCGGGGCGTGCTCGGATAGCAGGTCGTGGGCGAACTCCATCGATTCATGGTGGGTCGTTATCGGAAACTCGATCACTTCGTCATCGCCGGCCAGCGTTCGCATCGCGGTCGCACACGGGGCGTCGGTCACGTAGGCGACGCTGTTGCCGAGGGCTTTCAGGGCCTCGCCGATCGCAACCGCGCCGGGAGGACCGTCGGTTTCGGGTTCGGCGGCGCGCAGGATGTAGAAGCCGGTAGCGATGAGGATTTTTCCCGGATGGTCGAGGAGCAGTTGGGCTGAAGAATCGAGCCAGCCGTCCTTCATATGAGGCCGCAGGGCCTTCATGCCCCGGAAGTCGTCCTGCAGGATGATGTCTTCGATTTTTATGATGAGTGATGTGTCAGGCATAGTCGTCAGCTGAATACGTAAAGCACGTCGGCTTGAAAATTTCTAGAGAACGTTAAGGTTGCTCGTTCGTTAAAGCACCGCCAGGTCTTCGTCTTTGAGGTCGGTGATGAACATGTGGCCGGGTGAGTGCGTGATCATCAGTTCAGGCTTAGATGCCATCGCAACCGCCTGCGGAGTCACCCCGCACGCCCAGAAGACCGGCACATCGTCGGCGCTCCCCTGCTCCCACACGTCGCCGTAATCGGGCTTCGTGATGTCCGAAATGCCGATCCCGGCAGGATCGCCGATATGGACCGGGGCGCCGTGAGTCTCGGGAAAACGCGAAGTGGCCTGCACTGCCTTCACGACCCGGCCGCTGGGAATCCACCGCTGGGACACGACCATCGGGCCTGAGAACGGGCCGGCCGGTTCGGTTTCGATATCGGTGACAAACATCGGCACGTTCCGGTCGGTGCCGTAGTACGGCAGGTCGATTCCATTCGCCAGCAGGGCGTGCTCGAACGAGAAGCTGCAGCCCAGCAGGAACGTCACGAGGTCGTTGCGCCAGTGTGATTCCAGGGAATCGGGCTCATCGACCAGTTCGCCGTTTTTGAAAACCTTGTACAGCCCCACATCGGTCCGGATATCCGAGCCCGAAGCGGTTAGCGCCGCCTCGACCCGCCCCGCTTCGATCACCTCGACTACCGGGCATGGTTTTGGGTTGCGCTGGCAGAAAAGCAGGAACTCGAATGCGACATCCCGCGGCAGGATCGCAACGTTGGCCTGCACGAAATGCGGGGCCACGCCCGACGTGGGCTGGCGGAATCGCCCCTCACGAATGAGCTGCCGTGCTTCCGCACCCGTTTGTGGAACAGATGTCTGAATAGCCATCACCGCATGTTAGGTTTCGAAGTTTGTACGGTCAAACTCGGAAGGGCCGCTGCAGTACCGGGGGCGACTGCGGCCGGAGCAGAGGAATCTGGAGTTATCGAACGACGGGCCGGGTCGGGTGGTTTCAGACACGGGTTGTGTTCCATTATCGGCGGGTGATCCCGGATCCCGTTCGACATCACCCAGGGGCTGGTGGCTACGCTGGTGCGCTCGATCTTCGCCCAACCGTCGGCCGACGAGGCATGGGCGCAGAGTCGCTACGATCTGCAGCATCCACCGATGGCGGGCCGGAGAAAGAGGTGAAGCCGATCACCGAGGCCGCATAGGCAATCATGGGAAACAGGATGACGCGAGTCGAAGAGTTCCGTAGGTTCAAAACGCTTCATACACCACCTTGACGGACGTGACCGGCGCCGCTGGCCCAAGGTGAACAAAAACCGGATGGAAAGTTTCATCCGTGGGAGAATTCTTCAGGTAACCCCGACGAGAACTGAGGAGCGCTTTACCAAACGACTGCTGCCCTATCATTCGTCGATATCGATAGCGAGAGATCGCTTAGCGAAAGAGTTATCAGCCCTCTTCTAGCGGCGGCAAAAGAGCGGGTGAGGCAAATAGGGCAGTCTCGTGAGTAGGTTAGTCCCTTCGGTGCCCACAAAATTTGATGAGCTTGACCCTGTTTCCGCGCCATTCGGAGGGTTAATTTTCCGGGTTCATCCGGTCGCTTCAGCTCCGATGTGTTCTGCCCTGGCGAACCGGGCTGGAGCCACCAGACCCAGTGCGCTGTGGGGACGTTCACTGTGACCCTGACCTTGGGCGTGCGTCTCTGTACCGTCCCACCATGAAAGCAATCGTCTCCTCCAGATACGGCCCGCCCGATATCCTCAAACTCCGTGATATCGAGAGGCCCGTCCCCGGCGACGGCCAGGTTCTCATACGCGTCCACGCCAGCTCTGTTACCCCCATGGACTGGCGCTTCCGCTCCGGCAGCTTCCCCCCTCGCATCTACACCGGCCTCGTCCGCACCAGGTTCCCCGTCCTGGGCTTCGATGTCGCCGGCGAAATCGAAGCCACCGGCCCCGGCATCCGCCACCTGAAACAGGGTGATCACGTCTACGGCGCCACGCCCCGCGGTGGCGCACACGCCGAGTACGTCGCCGTGTCCGAGGAAGAGGTCGTCCCGAAGCCCGAGAACATGACCTCTGAAGAGGCCGCCACCGTGCCCTTCTCCGGCAACACCGCCCTGGCCTACCTCAGAAACCTGGGGGGAATCCAATCGGGACACGAAGTCCTGATCAACGGTGCGTCGGGCGGCACAGGCATCTTCGCCGTCCAGCTCGCAAAGCACTTCGGCGCAAGCGTCACCGGAGTCTGTAGCACGACCAACCTGGACATGGTGCGCTCTCTTGGGGCGGATGAGATGATCGATTACACGAAGGAGGACTTCACCGCGTCCGGCCGGCAGTACGACATCGTCTTCGACGCCGTCGGAAAAACCTCGTTCTCACGCTGCAAACAACTGCTCCGCGCCCACGGAACCTACATGGCCACGGTCGCCACCGTCCCACTCCTCCTCCAGATGCTCTGGACCTCCCGTTTCGGCGAAAGGAAAGCGAAGTTCACGCTTCCGGGACGCAGCAGGCAGGGCCTGCTCTTCCTCAAGGAGCTCGTCGAGGCCGGCAAGATGAGAACGGTCATCGACAGAACCTACCCCTTGAGCGAAGTTGCTGACGCCCACAGGTACATGGAAAAAGGCCACGCAAAGGGCAAAGTCGCTGTCACCGTCCACCGCGAACGTGACCTTCACCCCGAAAACGGCGCCAATCGACGTGATAGTTTTCCGGAATGAATCCAGCCCCGGAAGAAGAG
>JASLNQ010000123.1 GCA_030745955.1 Dehalococcoidia bacterium
TGGGCCGTTGAAGCCGCGAAGATGCTGAAGGACCATGACGTGACGTGGTTCGAGGAGCCACTCCGTGCCGATGATATCGAGGGCTACAAGCGACTCACCGAGGTATCGCCGGTGCGGATCGCTACGGGTGAGGTGATCAGGGGGCGGCTGGCCTTCGAGCCCTTCATCGCGGGAAGGGCGTGTGACATCCTGCAGCCGGACCAGACAATATGCGGCGGGTTGTCTGAGTCACGCAGGATCTGGCAGGCTGCGTACGACAATAACATCCAGGTCGTAATGCACGGCTGGAACACGGCTGTTGGCGCGGCAGCCGACCTGCAGCTTTCGGCCTCGATGCCAAACGGCCGGTATCTCGAATACTGGCACCCGGCCCCGTATGTGAGCGGGATACTGGCTGAGCCGATGCTCCTCGACGACGATGGCATGCTGCCGATTCCCGACGGTCCCGGCCTTGGTATCGAGATCGACGAAGACGCGGTCCGGGCCCACGGTGACGGGGCCGACGACTATGGAGCGCTCCAGTAACCTGGCGGCGACCCCATCCCGCGAGAACTAGAATTCAAGGTCACACGGTTGACCACCGAAACAACCACGAATACTTACGGAGATATTGATGGCGATTAACGGCAAATGGCGATACGAGGACCTTACCTGGCAGGAAATGAACCAGGCCGTTGAGGCAGGGTTGATCCCCGTGCTCCCGGTCGGGACGATGGAACAGCACGGTCCACACCTGCCGGTGAAGATGGACCGCTGGACGGCGACCGAGGTGGCCCGGACGGCGTGTGAGCAACACCCCGACCGCCTGCTGTTCATGCCGCCGGTCGCATATGGCTACACGACTCACGTGATGGACTTCCCCGGCTCGGTGACTGTCCACTACGAGACGTTCATCCGGTACATCGTCGACATCCTGAAGTCGCTGGCCTACCACGGGTTCAGCCGGATCATCGTCATCAACGGTCATGGGTCGAATATGCCGCCACTCGACCTGGCATGCCGGCGGGCAAACATTGAGACGGATGCGAATGTCGCCCTGACTTCATGGTGGAACCTGACCGCGACCGACCCGGAGTTCATGAAGACCTGGCGTGAGTCTGGATACCCCGGCGGGTGTGCGCACTCGGGCGAGGCCGAGACTTCGATGGCGCTTCACATGAACGCCGACCTGATCCAGATGGACAAGGCGGTGAACGAGCAGATCAAGTTCCACGAGCACAAGTCGCCTTACCAGTGGGTCGACCTCTGGGCGGCGGGGCCGGTGTCCGTTACCTCGTGGACCAGCGAGTACACCGAGTCGGGAGTCTGTGGCGATGCGTTACTGGCCACGCCGGAGAAGGGCAAGCAGCTGTTCGACGAAGCGGTGAGGAACCTGATCGGCTGGTCGGATGAGTTCTACTCACGGGAAGTGATGATGCGCAAGGACCACCACGTCGCCCAACCGCTTTCCGACCTTCCGGGGTAGGTGGGGGCGCAGGTGACGTGAGTGAGGTCGTGCCTTGGGTGCGGTTCCGACTGCCGGAGTGTGGCTTCTCAGCCGCCTGTGCTCAGTGTTTCGATCACCTACACTCGATTTCCTATCGCCTATACATGATTTCCCGACCGGAGCGGAGGGACCCGGGGTGGGGTCGCGCGGAGCGAATTGAGCGCTCCGCGCTGGTGCGGAATCTCGGGCAAACTCGGGTACCTTTTCGCCTGCTATCGAGCCTGTTCTTTTTGAGGTCCGTCCACTCTGGTGAGAAAATCGGGTGCTGGCGGGGGACGTGTTTGCCGTTTGAGGGCGACGCGATCCCACCCCGGGTCCCTCCGCTCCGGTCGGGAAATCGGGTATTTGCGGTCGGGAACTCACTAGTCGAAGGTCAGGCCGATTTTCACGGCTCCATCTACGCGCTCAGAGGCGATTTCGAATGCCCGGCTGATTTCTGAAATGCCGATGCGATGCGAGATGATCGGCTCAACGTTTAACTCACCTGAACTGATCAGGTTGACGGCCTCGGTGTAGCTCGTCAGCCCCGGTTCGTCCTGGGAGCCGAGGACGGTGAAAACGTCGGCACGGCTCTTGAACATCTGGGAGTAATCGAACGGCACCGGGTCCTCGGACTCCGGCAAGCCGAACAGCACGACACGTCCTTCGTTGCGGACGAGATGGAACGCCTGCGAGAGAGTCGACGTCGATCCCACCGCCTCGATTACAAGATCGGCCCCGGCACCGCCGGTCAGGTCCATCAGCGCCTGCGTGGCGGCCTCGCCGGTGCCAGCGATCGTCTCGTCGACCCCGTACTGCAGGCCGAGTTCCCGCCGCCACGACAGCGGCTCGATCGAGATGATCTTTTCGGCACCGAGCCGGGCCAGGATTAAGTCCCAGAAAAGCCCCGCACTGCCTTGCCCGACCACCAGGCATGTCTGTCCGTCGAGTGACCGGGGGAGGCGCTTCGCTGCGAAAACGACCGTACCCAGCTGTTGGGCGAGCGTCACCGTATCGATGTCGACACCGGGGTCCAGCTTCAGGACGTGGGCATCGTCGACAACCTGGTAATCGGCGAAGCACCGCGAGTTCCAGATGTGGGGGACTGTCAACACGAGTTCGCCTTCGGAAAAATGCTCCGAGCGGGACTCGATCACCTCGCCGACGGCCTCGTGGCCCGGATGACCGCTCATCGCCGGAAAAGCGGGTATCGCCCATCCGGTGTTCACCATGTGGAGGTCGGAACCGCAGATCGAAGCAGCCCGCGTCCGCACCAACACGTCGCCCGGTCCGGGCCGTGGGACCTCAACTTCGTCGCAGCGAACTACTCCGCGTTCAACGGCAACAGCGGCACGCATGGTGCGAGAAATCACCCTTTGGTCTCCAGTAATTGCAGGAATTCGTCTACGACACTAGACGCGTCGTTGAAACACCGCCCAGAATCAAAAGACTGAACCGTGATGACCCCTCCGAACTCGAGCCATCTGGCTCTTTTCTGTTCTTCGACATTTCGCTCAGGCGGGTGAAATGGTTCTCCATGTACCTCCAGAACACCCCATTGTCCCTTGTGACAGATGAGGAAATCCGGTTCCAATTTCGTGATCCCGCGAACGGCAGCAGGCAACGGAAAGTAAAGAACTTTTCTCGACGATAGTTCTCGTGAAACGGCTATTTCACTTTGTGAGCGAAATCGCAGTCCATTCCACGAAAAATTGCCGTGATGTGGTCCGAGCGTACCCTGATTCAGCGGCTCGGTATCACCTTTAATCCCCGCTTCGAGCGTTGACCGCCAACCCTCAAACTGTTCCGAGAGTGCGGCGCGAATCTGGATCGAGAACGCATTAATATGCTCGAATGACGACGATGCAGACTGAATTGCGTCCTTGTAGGCCTGTTCAATGTTGCTGGACCGCTGTTCGGTCAGCATGCCTGTCGCTGTGTCGAAGTGCTCTGCAGGCACCGAAATGACCAACAAGTAGTCGTAGATGTTGAACTCACCTTCGCCGCCGCTGATCGGGAAAACGACATCCCAAGATGGGATCGAAAGTTCCGTCATGGATCGAAGCAAGAACATGGCTTCGAATTCGTGACCTCTCGAGATAAGCAATTCGATTGCAGTCTTGGAGACTCGTTCCTGCTGTTGTACAGCATCGCTTTCGATCATCGCTCTACCTCAGTGAATCAACCTGCACGCGCACTTCGTCCCAGGCATCAGGAGTAGGTTGCCAGCTCTGTCCCGTGGGCGGTCCATATCTCGTCGAACATGTCTCGAATTTCCGAGAGCGACAGGACGGCTGATGTGAGCGGGTCGAGTGCCACGGCATGGAAGGCGGCCTCGCGGTCGCCATCGAGAATTGCCTGGGTCGCCAGTTGCTGCACAGCCTGGTTCGACCGGCTGAGCGCGGCAAGCTGGCCGGGAAGCTCGCCAACGGCCATCGGGTGGAACCCGAGCTTGTCGATGAGTACGGGCACCTCGACACAACTCTGGTCCAGCAGGTTGTCGATGAGGCCGGTGTTCGGGACGTTTGCGTTTATCACCGTTGGGCGGTCGGTCTCCATCGCCTCGATAATTCGGCACGCATACTCCTCGGACCGCTCTGCAGTTAGCTTCCTGTCGGAATTGGTGTCCTCAAGGAGCTGCGTGTAGTGGTCGTCGATCCGTGTGACGCGGCGCTGCAGGTCCTGCCGGATCTGGTTGAGGTTGAACTCCTCGATCACGTCTTCGTTGTACCGGAAGTACGGCGTGTACTCCGACATGTGCCGCGTCGATTCGGTGACGAAATACCCGAACTGGCGCATCACCTCGAACCGGACGGTGTCGCGCGAGTAGATTTCGGGATTATCCATGGCGTCGAACAGCTTAGGATAGGCATCGACGCCGTCCTGCTCGAACCGCAGGAACCATGCCAGGTGGTTGATTCCGGCGACCCAGATGTTGACTGAATCACGTGGGGCGCCGATGTAGTCGGCAAGGTCGGCCGTGGTGTGCTGGACGCTGTGGCAGAGGCCGAGGGTGGGGACATCGGTGGCGTCGGCGATCGCCCAGCAGGTGATTGCCATCGGATTTGTGTAGTTCAACAACATGGCGTCGGGGGCAACGTCCTCAATGTCCTCGCAGATGTCCAGTAAAACGGGGGCGGTCCGGAGCGCCTTGAACACGCCGCCGGGACCTACAGTGTCGCCAACCGACTGGTCGACGCCGTATTTCAGTGGGATGGCAATGTCGCGCTCGAAGCTGTCACCTACGCGGATGGTTGTCAAAACATAGTCGGAGTCGGCAAGCGCTTCCCGCCGGTCGCCTGTCACCTCGACCTTGATGCGCGTGCCGGTATCGGCTGCCAGTTTTTTAGCAAACCGCCCCATGAGCTCGAGTCGCTCGGGGTCGGTGTCCATCAGGGCAACCGTGGAGTCCCCTAGTTCGGGCACGCACACGATGTCCTGGAGCAGCCGCCGTGCGAACACGACACTACCCGCTCCAATCAGTGAAATCTTGGCCAAGTTCTTGTCCTTACGTCGTTCAGTTCCTTCTTCCGGGGACAGTGTAGTTGCAATCAAGAGCGTGTTGTCTACCGGAAGTCCGGTCCCTGGCCCAAGCGCCCTTCGCGAAGGAGAAGGGGTTCTGGCATCGTCTCTACGTTGCGCCCAGTTCGGCCAGGACCGCTGTTCCGCGCTTGACCGCCCTGGCATCGAAAGTCGCTTTCGCATCGAACATGCCGCCTGCCAGGTTGGCGGTCACGAAGACGTTCGAATGCGGGAGTTCGCGCCGGAACCGGCGTGCAAAGCGGTTCGGCTGGGTTTTGTCCGTTGCTACAAAAAAAGCATCGCCAATTCGCATTACATGGATGCCGGCCACGTCGTCGTTTCGGACTGCGATCTCGACATTTCGTCGCTGGGTCGTATCGGCCGCGCCGTTGGCGGCCTGCGTCGCGAGCAAGAGGCCCATCGCCTGCACGTCCTGCGGCTGCCGGTCGGCGTGGGCGGGCTTTTCGTTGCCTTCCCACCAGTCGAACGGGCGGATGTCATGCGAAGGCGCCCCGGCGAAGAGCGATAGACCGCCACCGTTCTGTTCCAGCGCCCATGCGGCATAGCCGGGGTAGTCGGCGGTCCACCGGGTGGTCGGCCCGGTGATCGTTGCGGGGCAGGCGAAGTTGACGAGACGTGCGATGCCGCTGCCATCGGCACGGTTGATCGCGAGTACGAACAACGCCGGGTTGCCGGGGCGGCCCGGGCCATCGGTGAACGTCGACACATCGGGCAGCAGCACACCGGTCGATCCCATCGACGCCGGTTCCAGTGCGCCGATGGCGACTCTCACGGCCCCTGCGACGTGCTCAGGTAGATAGGCGGTGTAGTTGGCGTACTGCGGCTCCTCCCTCCACAGGGGCGGCGCAGTCCCGTTACCGGTGACGATAAGCCAGACCGAATTCGTTTCTACACCGGCAGCGCCACTGGCGGCTGTCTTGATCGAGTCGGAGAGTGCACCTGACATTCCCCAGAGATCGAGGCTGACGAGAACGGCCCGCGTACCGGCCGATTCGAGGACGATCACCCGGGCCAACAGGTCATCGGTCACACCCGTGGATTCGCGGGGGCCGTGCTCGGGTCCGTCGATTACACAACCTACCGGGGGTGTGATCACGGCCCGGCCGGTCCCTGCCCTGAACAGACCCGGAGCGGTCTTGCCGGCCATTTCCAGAACCATTCGCAATCCCATCTTTTGCTTCAGTTGGGTCAAAAACCGATTTGTGTTGATTTCCACTAACGATCTTAGTCGCCAGGACGACCCGGTTGAGTGCGAATCTCGCCTGCGGGTGATACGCTCCGCACCATTCTCGTACGTGGCTTTGCCCGATGTCGGCCCAAAACCTACTCTGGCCCGTTGCCGGAGGGTGTTGGGCATCGTGAACCCAGGAGTCGGTAACCCATGACAGGTCCAGACCAGTTCGAAATATTCGATGATGATTTCCGGCAGATGCTCGGTCCCAGTCCGGGCCTGACGTTGCTGGCCGATGGCCTCACGTTTGCCGAGGGTGTCTGCTGGGTGCCCGGCCGGGAGATGGTCATCGTCAGCGATATCCCGAACAACCGCATAGTGAGATGGGAGGAGGGGCCGGAAGGTCCGTCGGTGAGCACATTTCGGACGCCGAGCGGACGCTCAAACGGTCT
>JASLNQ010000124.1 GCA_030745955.1 Dehalococcoidia bacterium
GAACCTTGGTGTCGGATTTGTGACCCTGCACGCTGCCAACAGCCACCGCGACAAGGTGACCGCAGTTCGGATTGACGGTCTGTCGCTGGAACGTGACCTGAACCTGATATTCGAAACTGGTCGCGTGCGCGGACGGCACACACAGGCGTTCATCGATTTCGCACAGCGTAAGTCCCGGCTGTAAATCTCCGTTCTGCACGCACAGGCCCGCTGGGAGAGCGTTATCGTTGTGTCACAGGCCGCTTGCAGTATTAGAACGCTTGTGCTAATCTGCGCTTCGTTGCGGGTACCTGGAACCCGCTTGTCCGGCCACTGAATAGCGCAGAAGGAAGAGCGACGTTGGCTGTAAAGAAAGCACAGGCTAAGGCCTCCGTTAACGGGACGGTTAACGACCGCGACAAGACCCTTGAGCTGGCGCTGGCACAGATCGAGAAGGCGTTCGGTCGCGGTACCGTGATGCGTCTTGGTGAATCGAGTGCGGCGAACGCCGTCAAGGCGATTCCAACCGGCTCGATCGCCCTCGACCTGGCACTTGGCGTCGGTGGCTTTCCGCGCGGCCGGATAATCGAGGTATTTGGAGCAGAGTCTGCCGGGAAATCGACCCTGGCCATGTCGGTTGTCGCCGAAGCCCAGGCAGCTGGTGGCCAGGCGGCCTTCATCGACGTTGAGCATGCGATGGACCCGGCGTATGCCCGTGTGATCGGTGTTGATGTCGACAAACTCCTCATTTCACAGCCCGACTCTGCCGAGCAGGCGCTCGAGATCACTGAGTACCTCGTCCGTAGTGGCGCGCTCGACATCATCGTTTTGGACAGCGTTGCGGCGCTTGTCCCCCTCGCAGAGCTGGAGGGCGACATGGCCGACATGCAGATTGGCCTACAGGCCCGATTAATGTCGAAGGCATTGCGCAAGCTCACCGGGATCATCCACAAGACCGACACGGTCTGTATTTTCATCAACCAACTCCGCGAAAAAGTCGGTGTGGTCTTTGGTAGTCCGGAAGTGACGCCGGGTGGACGGGCGCTGAAGTTCTACAGCTCGGTCCGCGTCGACCTCCGCAGGGTTGAGGCGATCAAGGTTGGCCAGGACATAATCGGCAACCGTATTCGGGCACGGGTCGTGAAGAACAAGGTGGCGCCACCGTTCCGCAAGGCTGAGATCGAGATTCTCTTCAATTCTGGGATCAGTAAGGAAGGCAGCCTGCTCGATCTCGGGGTCGAGCGTGGCATCGTCAAGAAGAGCGGCTCGTTCTATTCGTATGGCGACACCCGTCTCGGGCAGGGCCGCGAAGCGTCCCGGCGGTTCCTGGGGGCGAACACCGACATACGGGATCAGATCGAGGCCCGAATTCGCAACGACGAAGAGGGCGCCGGGGCCGCCGGGGGCGAGGCTCCTGAAGGCGGTACCGAACCGGTGCCTGCACCGAACTAATCGACCGGGAAGATAACACCGGTGGGTTCATTCAGGCCGACAGTTGTGACAATCGGGTGTAACTCGTAAAAACACGCCAGTTGCTCTCAGGCGGCGATTGCCCGATAAACTTGATAGCTGGAGTGGTGAGTCGATTTATTGACCGCTGTCCTCCAGTAATCAAATGACCACATCGATCGTAATCATTGTTTTCGGACTGCTCGGCAGCGCATTTATCAGCGCGACCGAGGCGGCCGTACTGGACGCGAGCCGATACAGGATCGAGCACCGTGGTGAAGAGGGCGATAAGCGAGCCGCCCTCGTTGTCAGTATTTTCGAACAGTATGAGAAGTTTTTTGGGACCATTCTCCTCGTAGGAAACCTGTTCAACGTCATTGTTGCGTCAGTCGGTACGACCCTGGCCATTTCGACAATCGGCGGCGGAGAACCTACTGCCCTTTCGGCTATCGCGGCAACAGCTATTGCCACTGTCGCCATTGTGATCATCGGTGAGTTGACTCCGAAGACGCTCGCAGTCGTGGCGGCCGAGCGATGGGCGCTCACAACTGCACGGATAGTGTTGATATTGATGACTGTCACCTGGCCGGTGGTCTTCGCATTCACGCTGGTCCCGCGCGGAATCATTCGCCTTTTCGGTGGCAAGAAGTCGCTGACGAGTCCAATCGTCACGTCGGGCGAGCTCCGCACGCTGATCGATCTTGGAGAGGCCGAGGGCACGGTGGAAGAATCCACCGGTGAGATGCTCGAGAACATCTTCAGGTTCGGGGAAATGGAAGTACGTGACGTTGTGACCCCGCGCCCTGAGATTAACTGGATCCAGGCCGACACAACGTTCCGGGAGTTTATGGAATCGTATCGGGTGACCCCGCACACAAGATTCCCCGTGTTCGATACCAACCACGACGATGTGGTCGGTATCTTTTCCGTGAAAGACGTCCTGGTGTCGATATCGGAATCCGATCTCGATCTCGATCAGCCGGTGATCAACCTCATGCGGGAGGCCTACTTCGTCCCCGAAACAAAACGCCTGGACGACCTGTTCGAGGAGATGCAGGAATCGGGTCACAAAATCGCGCTCGTTGTCGATGAGTTTGGCGGGATTGCCGGGCTCATCACACTGACACGCCTCGTTGAGCAGATCGTCGGCCGCACCGGAGAAGAGGGACGCAAACCCGAGCGTCGATTCCTGACCATCAACGAAAACACGTTTGTCCTGGATGGCGGTCTTGAGATTGGCGAAGCGAATGATGAACTGGGCCTCGAGATCCCCGAAGGGGACTACGAGACCATTGCCGGATTCTTCCTCGAGCAGGCACAGCAATTACCGGAGATCGGGTCCAGGGTGCGCTTCGGCAACCTGAGGATGCAGGTCGCTGAAGTGGATGGTACGAAGATCACCAGCATTCGTGTGCGGCGGG
Source organism: Dehalococcoidia bacterium (assembly GCA_030745955.1). Next base: position 2,850 of record JASLNQ010000124.1, read on the forward strand.
CGGAAGAGGTCTCCGAAGTCGCACGATAAGTTCCCCCGATGCCCCCCGACACCAAATTCCTCGAACGGCTGAATGCGGGCCTTGAACAGGCGTCGTTGCCGCGTGGCGCGACACTGATAGTCGCGTTTTCAGGGGGGCCGGATTCCTCAGCGCTGCTTGCCGGGCTATCGGAACTGCGTGACCGATTGGGCCTGACGCTATTAGCGGCGCATGTAAATCACCGGATTCGACCGGGGTCGTCCGATCACGGCCAGGATTCCGCGCAGCGAATCGCCGGGGTTTTGGGCGTCGAGTTCACGGCAGTCAGTGTCGATGTTCCCGCAACTGCGGATGAACAAAACATCTCGATCGAATCCGCGGCGCGCCAGTTACGTTACGAAGCACTGTCGAAAATCGCCAATCGACGTTCAGCGCACGGCGTCGTGACCGGTCACACACGTGACGATCAGGCCGAAACGGTGTTGCTGCACGCGGGCAGGGGGTCGGGCCTGAAGGGACTCGCCGGTATGAGCCCACGCTCGACTCTCAAGATTCCCGGTTCAAGCGTCGAGCTTACAGTCCTGCGCCCGATGCTCGGTATCTCAAAAGCCGAGTGCATACGGTACTGCGAAGAGAAGCGAATTCAGCCCGTTGCCGATGAATCCAACACCAGCCGTGAGCACACGCGAAACCGAATCAGGCTGGACGTGCTGCCATCACTTGAGGCCGCGATTCCGGGATCGTCGGCTGCGCTCGCCCGACTCGCGGAGAACACCTCTAGCGATCTCGAGATAGTTGACTGGGCCGTGAGCCAGCACCTTGCCGGGGCAATGCTGGCGCAGGGGAACTATGCGCGGGCGAAGGTTTCATATCTTCCACGGAACTTTATCGCCAGGGTGTTGATGAGAGCCTACGAAGACCACACGGGCCATTCGCTGGACCTCGAACGGAAACATATCTCCGACATGGTCGACCAGGTAACCGGTCGTAGCGGGACGGCGATCGACCTGCCAAACGGGGTGACGTTCCGAGTCGATCGAGATTCCTTCACTTTCAGTTCAGGCACCGATGATGACTGCCCGTATCCGAGCCCGCTTGAAGCAACCGAACTCAGAGTCCCCGGAGTCACGACGCTCGACAGAGGCTTCACGATGACTGTCCGAATCATCGACCGCCCAACGGCCCTTGAGTCCGGCAGTCCGTGGGTGACCTTTGCCGCGAGAGAAGCGCTAACAACCGCACCTCGGCTGCGTAACCGCAGAGACGGTGACCGGTTCCAGCCCCTCGGGATGGAGCCGCAGGTCAAGCTGCAGGATTTCTTTGTGGGCGCGGGGGTACCCGGACGCTGGCGTGACCGGGTGCCGATCGTCGAAACGGACCGGGGAATCGTGTGGGTGGCCGGATCGCGATTGGCGGAGTGGGCGAAAGTCCAGGCGGACCACGTGCAGGTAGCCCGCATCGAGTTAGTCCGGCCTGGTTAGAGAACCTGGGTCAACCTTGTGCCACCGGCAACGCCGGGAATACGACCGCGCTTCGCAATGTTCCGCCCCTCGATCTCCTTGATGTCGGCAGTGAACGAAATCGGGCTAGCCGCGGCAATGTAGTAGCCCACGGCGAAGACGCTGACAGGCGCTTCCGCAAGGACAAACTCCCGGATTCGGGCGGGGGTGATCCCGCCGCTCACGAAGATCTCGACGTGGTTGTAGCCGCCCTGATCGAGCCGGGCCCTGATCTCGTGAACCATGTCGGGCGTCACCCCTCCGCGTTCCTTCGGCGTATCGAGCCGGATGCCCCGCAGTCGTTCACGCAGGGCCTTGGCCACGTCCATCGCCTCTTCAGCCTCGTCTTTGAACGTATCGACGAGTGCCACCCTGGGGACCTCGGGGGGCATGTGCTTGTCGAAGGCCATGATGGAACGGACGGTGTCGCCCATCAGGAGTACCAGCGAGTGGGGCATGGTCCCCGATGGGGTCAGCCCGTGGAGTTGCTGGCCGACCACTGAGGAGGTTGAGGAGCAGTTACCTATCACGGCGGCGTAGTCCATCACCCCGACCACTTCCGGGTGAACGTGCCGGGCGCCGTAGCCGATAACCGGAATCCCGTCGCCTGCTACAACACATTCGTTTGCGGCGGTGGCCCAGCCGGTGCAGGAGGCCAGCGTCCCGAGTATCGCCGTTTCAAACAGGCCGAACGAGGCGTACGGGGCTTTTATACGGAGCGCCACTTCGCCGGCATTGACTGCCGCTCCCTCATCGAGCGCCCAAACTTCTCGACCGGTTTCAGGCAGCACCCGGTCGAGAAGCATCTTCACTTCCGCGATACCGCAGAAGATACCGCTGCGTTCGACCGCGATCTCGACAACAACCTCCGGGTTGACTCCCTCGTTCCGGAGGATCGTCAACGCCCTGTGGAGTTCGTTGTCGGCCGTGTACCCGGTAAGAACCGAGCGTGCGATCTCAAAATTGCCGGGTGTAGTCATGATTTGCTGCTGTCGGCGGTGCGCAATCCTGCGTTACCGCTGTGCGGTCAACCAACTCTAGCTACCGTTTGAAAGAGTGGTCAAGACGTGGATGTCGGCGTTGCCCGCCCTTTGAACCTGAGTCTGAGCAGTCCCTTGACGTCTTCCCAGACCGTTGAAGCTATCTTCACACGGGTGTCGGGATCGTCCTCCCAGTGAACCGGTATTTCCTTTATGCCATAGCCGTTCTTACCGGCGAGTAACAGTAGTTCGGTATCGAAGAACCAAGCATTGTCTTTGATCAGCGGGACCAGGTTGTCGGCGGTCCGTTTCGACACGGCCTTGAATCCGCACTGTGCGTCCTTGAATCCGGGGAACGGAAAGAGCATGTGAATGAGAATGTTGTAACCACGCGATGTGATCTCACGCTTGAGAGTCCGGTCGATAACCTCCGAGCCCCTGGTCAACCGCGAGCCAATCGCCACCTCGTAGCCTTCATCGGCGATTCCCGAAACCAGTGGCGGCAACGACTTCAGGTCCGTCGAAAGGTCGACATCCATATACAGACGCACGTCGGCATCGCTCTCGGTCCAGGCTTTTTTCAGTGCCCTGCCCCGGCCACGTTGATCGAGCCTGGAGACCGACAGGTCTTTGTACTGGCCGGCCAGTTCGGTCGCTAGCTCGGTCGTCCGGTCGGTCGATCCGTTGTCCGCCACGACTACACGCCACTCGCGATCGGGGTGCTGCTCGATAAACGCGTACAGCTTTTCGAGGCAAACGGGGAGCGCAACTTCCTCGTTGAGGACCGGGATGACGATGTCGACGGTTGCTGCCATTTGGTGGGTTCCGGCTAGTGGTTGAAGTGCCGGGTACCGGTGAACACCATTACAAGCCCCAACCGATCGGCTGCTTCAATTACCTCCTGGTCTTTGATTGACCCGCCGGGTTGCGCGATCGCCACAGCACCGGCCTCGGCGGCGTTCTCAATACCGTCGGGGAACGGGAAGAAAGCGTCGCTCGCCATCGCACTTCCGGGTGCATCGTCACCCGCTGTTCGTCCCGCGAGATAGACGCTGATAGCCCGGTTCGGCTGCCCCGCTCCCATGCCCGTAAGCATGGAGTCCTTTGCGAACACAATCGCGTTCGAGTGAACGAGTTGACACGCCTTCCACGCGAACGCCATATCGTCTAGTTGTTGTTGAGTAGGTTTCTTTTTTGTGACGACAGCCCAAGACGAGGCAATTTCTTCGATGTCGTCCGGTTGTTGCAACAGGGCACCGCCGGTGACATTGCGAACACTAAGAAGTAGCTTCGAAGATGGGCCTACTTCA
>JASLNQ010000125.1 GCA_030745955.1 Dehalococcoidia bacterium
CCCACCACCCCAGCCAACACCCCCCGACCTCTCAGAAAACGTGCCAATGGCACCTCAGAAAATGTCACTAGTGACATCAGAAAAAGTGCCAGTGTCAACACCGCTCAATCCCTCGCGGGCTCTATCACCACCAGCGACCACTTCTTCAGTTCGACACTCACCGGCCCGTCATACGTAACACCAAGCTCCTCACTAACCAGGTCCGACCTCACGTCGTACACCGTAATGTCGATCCTGTCGCCCGCCGCGAACGGCAGGTTGAGCTCAAGCGTCGTATCGGCATATGCAATCGCCATTGTCTGCCTCCCGCTCCACACATGCGCTTTCGCCGGGGCTGCCAGAACTGCCGCTTCTCCGGTGGTTTCGGCAATCATCTGGCCCACAATCCACGAGAAGGCTTCGTGGTGGAGCTGGTTCGTCAGCCATATGAACCGCCCGTTCCCATCGCCTGCGAGCACTACCCCATCCTCCGGGCCGCCGCGAGCCGTCGGGGCCAGCACCGGGGCAATCACCCGCGGCCCATCGCCCGTGAACTCACTCTCGGATGCGACATGCAACGTCTGACCGAGCGGGTAGAAATCGCCAAACGGCACCAGCGAAACTTCCCTGCCGAGCACTCTCCCCGTATCGGCGACCAGCTTGATCGGTGGCTTCGAGTCGTCGATATCGCCGTCACTCGTGATGTTGAGCGATGACACCAGGGAGGTCTTGTACCCCTCCATGATCACCGGGTTCGTAAACGCAAACCGTGGGGGCAGACCAAGCTGAGGCCGTATTTCCGCCCAGTTCCCGCCTTCGGGTATGCCGAACAGCGGGTGCACGAACACCGGTCCCGAGAATTCCGCTGGGTCGAGTAGTTTCACCAGGCCCGGCTCCATTCCCTGGAAGTCGGTCCAGTACGGTGGGCCCTGGCCGTTTTCGTCATCAGTTTCCTCGCCCCCACCCGCAGTCACGATGTAGACAAGGTCGGCACCCGGGTAAACCTCGTCATATGTTAGGACCGTCGTGTAACCGACCGCACTCAGCGCGTCGTCGACAAGCCCCGAAACGCTGAACACAATCGCCTCCAGCATCCCGTCTCTGGTCAAATCACTGTCCGGCCCGGCGTCGGGCAGGTCGTAAATGACATTCGCTATCGGCCAGTTGTCGTCAACGGCCGGATGCGCCGCAACCCGCTCCTGGATCGAGCGGGCGATGCCCGGTGTCGTTGCGGCCTTGATTGAATCGGCCAGGTCGGCGGCCAGCACGACCCTGCTAACGCCCTGCATGCGGGCTGCGGCCAGGATCAGGTTTCGCCATGGTCCGGTCGAACACGATTCCAGCGGGCTGCCGTCGATGAACACCGGGTGGTCGACATCGACGGGAATCCGAACGTCGGCAAGCGATTTATCCGGGTCGCATGGCAGCGGGTTGTACGCACCCACCGTCAGAGCAAGTCCCGGCTGCTTTGCCATCGCCCGCGCCCGGGCGAAAATCGTGCCGTTCGTCACGCCCAGGAACGAGTCGGTCGTGTACACGAACTCGTGAATATCGTGGATCTGCTCGTTCTCCGGGTAGAACGAATAGTAGTAGCCAGTCCAAACTGTCCCAACATCGGCGCCGGCCCTGAGGTAAGGCACGCCCTTCGACTCAAGGTGCCCCTCGATCGCCTTCTCGTACTCCGACGAATAGGCCTCGGCGGAAACGGAATCAACCCCGGTCGCCAGGATCTCGTCGATGAAGGCAAGGACCTGGTTCGGAGTCGGTGCTGGAAGACGACCTGCGAGCGTAAGTGCACCCGAACTGCCGCCTATGCCCTCTCCGGTCGCCCGACCGATAATGTGCGCTATAGATTCGATATTCGCAGTGACGCTGAACCCGAACTCGTGCGCAATGGCGACCGTGTCGGCGAATATCGTGCCAACCCCGTAGTAGCGCTGGTACGCTTCGTCTTCATCAACGTTGAGCTCGCCACCGGAGTACTGCGAGTCGTAATCGACCCCATCGTGGCGCATCGCCGTTAGCGTGGGACTGCTCATCCAGGCAGTCCCGTAGCCCTCCGCCGCAAACAGCTCGATCGCCGAGTAGCCCTGCTCGCTCAACCAGGCGAAGTTCTGCCGTAGTAGCGCCAGGGGATCCGTGAAATCACCAACGGATTCGAGGGTTGCCATTGGATTCTCGCCGAACTGGTTTTCTACCTCCAATTCGAACTGGGATTGACCCGTGGCAAGGTCCGCCAGGACCACGTCGAACAGCCCCATGATCTGCAGGTCACCAGCCTCGGGAGGCCGAATTGGCGGGCCGGGACCTACTGCGGGTTCGCCACCCGTGGGTTGACTTGTTGCGGTGGGGCTGGTTGCGGCCTCGCCGGTTGAATCTGCAGGGGCGCTCGTAGCAGTCGGCTGCGTTTCACCCGTGTCCCCGGCCTGCTGGGTTGGAGCATCGTCTTCGTAATATTCTTCATCATCCTCATCGTCGTCACCCGAGCAGGCAACCGCCGTCGCAAGAAGCACGACAAGCAGGACGACAAGTGCGAACCGCAGCCAGGTCAGAACTTTGAGTTGCAGCATGATTCCAGTTCAACTCCATCATTTCGCGTTGCCGATCAATCCCGCCGAAGCATACCGCCAACCAGGCAAGCCGGCACCATTTTTTACAGCCGGTTGAAACGGACTATGTCCAACAAACAAACCTCAACCCCCACCCCCCAGAAGCACAACCCGACCAACCCAGCCAACACCTCCCGACCTCTCAGAAAAAGTCACTGGTGACCTCACCCCCTAGAAGCACAACCCGACCAACCCAGCCAACACCCACCGACCTCTCAGAAATAGTCACTAGTGACCTTAGAAAAAGTCTCTAGCGAACCCACCCCCAGAAGCACAACCCGACCAACCCAGCCAACACCCACCGACCTCTCAGAAAAAGTCACTAGTGACCTAGAGGTGCTGGAACAGTCCCGTCGGATCGGCCCACTCGTCAGGGACCCGCAGTGAAAGCACCGTCGCATCGCACGTCAGAACACCCGCATGCGAAAAGAAATCGACGGTGAACACCGTCTTCTTCTTCTTCCGCTCAGTAAGTCGGGCCCTCGCCGTCACCGGACCGTCTATTGGCGTCGGCTTCCTGAAATTCACCGTCAGCGAAGCCGTCGCGTACCAGATCTTCTCGCCCTCACCGACCTCCCGGCCCTCGGTCCGGTAAGCATCGGCAATTGCCGAGCAAACGCCGTGGCAGTCGATCACCGAAGCGATAGTCCCGCCGTTCATCACATCCGGCGGCATCGCCGAATGATGCGGCTCCGGCTCGAAAATGCACACCGCCTCGTCGCCGTCCCAGAACGACTTGATGCGCAGGCCCTTGTCGTTCCACGCCCCGCACCCGTAGCAATGGTTCCCGTGAAGACCGTCCTGGAAATAAGTGCGCACCGGTTCGTCGTGGCTCATACTGCTCCCCGAAACCTGCAAACTCGAAAATGTGAACAACCTGCCAAAAGATACCGGCTTCTATCCCGAGTTGAAAGCGGCCTGAACAGTCCACCCAGCCCGAAGGACCGCAAACTCACCGGCGCGCTGGCGAATCCGACTCCCCCTGCCGCACATCCTATGCGTATGCAAACAACCAGGTCACGATCAAGGGCGCTGGTCCTCGTTTCAGTCGCAACGTTCTTCTCCCTCTCGGTCTGGTTTTCCACGAACGCCATCTCCGGCGCACTCGAGATTGAAAAATCAATCGACGAATCATCGATCGCCCTCCTCACTATCGCCGTTCAACTCGGCTTCGTGTTCGGAACCCTCGTAATCGCCATCACCAACCTCTCCGACCTCGTCAACGCCCGCACCCTGTTCGCGGTCTCGGCCGTGCTCGCTGCGACCGCCAACCTGCTCGTGATACCGCTCGAATCCACCCCGGCACTCATCGCTGCCCGGTTCGCAACGGGTGCGTTTCTTGGCGGCGTCTACCCACCTGCCATGAAAGTGATCTCCGGCTGGTACGCAACAGGCCGCGGGTTTGCGCTGGGCACAATGGTTGGGGCGCTCACAATCGGCTCGGGGTCCCCGCACCTGCTGAGATCGGTGTTCGCTGAGAACTGGCAGGCGGTGATAATCGGAAGCTCAGCCCTGGCGATAACGGGTGGGTTCGTCCTGAAATTCTTCGTGAGCGACGGCCCACACGACGTAAAGGGTGCGAAGTTCAACCCGCGCTACCTGCTAAACGCGTTGACCGAGCGCGGGCCCCGGCTTGCACTCACCGGGTACCTTGGTCACCAGTGGGAGCTGTACGCCATGTGGGCCTGGATCGGCAGCTTCATGGTCTTTGCAGTTGGCGAAAAACCCCTCATCGGCGACGGCCTCGAACTGGCCAGTGCACTGACCTTCCTGGTATTCGCGGTGGGGGCTGTCGCCAGCGCCTACGCCGGGGTCTGGTCGGAAAAGATCGGTCGCACTGCGGTTGCCAGCATCGCCATGGTCATCAGTGGTGGCGTCGCCTCGTTTATCGGATTTCTGCCCCCTGAGGCAACCGTTTTGATCGTCGTCCTGGCGTTGATCTGGGGTGCCGCCGTTATAGCCGACTCGGCACAGTTCTCGACCGCCATGACCGAACTCTCCGATCCGGCATACCGGGGCACCATGCTCACCTTCCAGACCGGCCTTGGGTTCGCCCTCACCGCAGTTTCGATCTGGCTGCTCCCAATCGTCAAGGACTCGTCCGGGTGGGGCTGGGCCTTCGCCATGCTCGCCATCGGCCCCGCAATCGGCACGCTCGCCATGCTGCGACTGCGCACCCTGCCGGAAGCCGCGGAACTCGCGGGTGGAAACCGCTAGCTTTTTACCAAGGTTTCTCCAGAATCGGAAACCTTCGGAGGGACGACGGGAAAATGCGAATCACCAGGCAGATCGCGCTTCTTTTTCTATCGCTGGCAGCTGTAGCAACCGTGCTGGTGGCATGTGGCTCCGGTGATTCGGATACAGAATCCTTCGTGGGCTCGGCCGCCGACGAATCGCAGGCACCCGTAGTCCGCGCCGGCGAAACCTTCACGGTCGACCAGTTTGAAGCCGCCGGTTTCAAACTGAGCAGGGAATTCGACACCGAGACAGTGCCACTCGCTGAGAACATCTATTACGGGTTCTCCGAACAACGCGACATCGAGATACGCAAGTACGCTACCCACGACGATGCAAACTCCGCGGGCGTCGAAGCTGCCCTCTCGGCAATCGGGCGCTCGCCAAACTCGAACTCTGGCGGTGGGATCATCACCTCGACCGGCAACCGCACCAGCTACCACGCCTACATGGTCGCCGGAAACATGGTCCTGCTCTGCCAGACCGATCTTTCGGCCTGCGAAAACCTCGTCAACGCCATCCCGTAATAAACACCGTCGCCCACACCTGGTGCGAAAACCAGAATCCCCTCCCCCTTCAAGGGAGGGCTAGGGTGTGGGTGGTTCCTAATGACGTGCGATCTACCACCAGTAAACTCCAACACACGAGGTCTATCGCGCAACAACCCACCCTTGTGCAGCCGGGGACATGGGTAACACTTTAGTCCGGGGACATGGGTAACACTTTCACGGGCGTCTTGATCGTTTTCACAAGGTGTAAAGGCTTCTCCCAACCACGCTGTAACGAATTTCCGCTGTTCGCGCAACGGATCGGTTTCTCTCCAGGGCAAGGAATCACTCCTTCGTCGGTGTTCTACCAACTGAGTGTTACCTATGTCCCCGGACTGATCTGTAACCTATGTGCCCGGTCTGTACCCCACTAACTCCTTCCCTGGCAGGGAGGGAGGATTTTGGTATCTATCGCGACGACCTGTGGATGTTGGTGAAAAGGTTCATTTGAGGAGATTTCTATGAGGTTGGCTGTTGGCGGCGATCATGCGGGTTTTCCTATGAAGGGCCCGGTTGTCGAGTACTTGAAAGCGTTGGGGCACAAGGTGACCGATCACGGGACGTACTCCGAAGACCCGGTTGATTTTCCTGACATCGCCCAGCGGGTGACCTCGGCGATTCTCTCGGGTGAAGCCGAACGGGGCGTCCTGGTGTGTGGCACCGGAGTCGGTGCGGCGATCGCCGGCAACAAGGTCCCGGGCATTCGTGCTGCGCTGGCCCACGATACCCACTGCGCCCACCAGGGTGTTGAGCACGACGACGTCAACCTTGTTTGCATTGGTGCATGGATCATCGGGATCGAGGTGGCCAAAGAGGTGCTCGAAGCGTTCGTGAACGCCGAGTTTTCTACTAATCCCGACTTCCGCAGGCGCGTTGACAAGCTGGCCGAGATGGAACGCAAGTACGCTCGAGAGCTCACGGACGAAGGCTGATCTGGGTGTCACCCATGTCCCAAGCCGATCTTCTTCGATCACACTCGAAAGTCGACTACTCGTGACTATTCTGGCGGTGCTATTACCTTTATCGCCTACCTGCCCGGTCAATTCTTCGAGAATGTATGCAGGCGTTACGCCGCTAAAAACCACTAACCAGCCGTCTTGGAGAACTCACTTTACTTTCGGCATCTGCAGAACTACCCGAGCCAGTAATCATTTCGACTCACGAGGAAGCAACATCACAAGTGCACGGAATCGATCGTCTCGCAGGTGCAAAGCGAACTTTACGAAGCTAGAGGTGCCGTAGA
>JASLNQ010000126.1 GCA_030745955.1 Dehalococcoidia bacterium
CAGAGGTGTTCATGCCTCGGCTTCAGCTGGCGGCAAATCCGAGATAATGACTGGTAACGTTCGCGGGGGCAGGTCAGGCAAGTGGCGTTCTTGGGATTGGTCTGCTAACACTGTATAACTGGGCCATCATGATTCTCGGAATTGCTTGGATTGTGATTGCGAGCCTGTGGATTTACATGGACACACGAAGAGCCGCGGTTGACTAAGTCCATGACTCGGTGACCAAGAGTCAAAGCCGCCCCATCCCCCGGCATACCCGCGTATCTCAGTACATCAGTCCAACTCTGCCGCTGCTACCAAGCCGTCGTCTGTAGCCTGCACGCGCGCTGTTTGGATGTAAGTGGGACTGGAGGTGACAGCTGTCGTCCTCAGCACCTCAACCTTCTCACACCCGTGTAACAACGGGGCAGGGGGTTCTGTCAGAACTCAGGGCACTGGGTCCAATTGGCACCCGATCCAGACCCCCATATGTCTACTTTTGTATTCGCGGCGTCACCTTTTCATGCCTCAACAATAGTAAAAACCAGGGTCGAGCCCTGAGTTCTGACAGATCCCTATCGACCGTATCCCACAGCCGCAGTGCTTTACGTGGGCAGCTCGAACTGGTCGATGAAAGTTCTGCCTTTCATCTCCTCAGCTCTACCATTTCGCCGAAAAAACCCCCCGATCAGGTCGGGGCTTTTTTTGTGGTACCCAAACCGGGTGGCGTTCTACCGGGGGACGGGCCGGTATTTTCACGCGATGCCACGACCATACCTATGGACACGCCATCCGTTCGATCATAGGATGCCGCGAAATTGGACTTTATCCGCTGACCGACCGGAGGCACACAGATTGAAAATCACTAAAGTCACCCCGTGGTTGATCGAGGCCCCATCGCCTTATCTCGAAACCGCAAACGATTCCCGGACGCCCCGCAACCGTGAGTACGTGTTCGTGGAGGTCAGCACCGATGAGGGGGTGACCGGCTGGGGCGAGATCACGGGTACCTCAGCGGTATCGAACCGCTCGGTGTGTGCCGCGATGCGTCATGTAAGCGACCTGATCGAGGGTGATGACCCCCGCCTGATCGAAATGATCTGGAACAAGATTTTCAGGTCGTTCACCTACATGGGGTCACGCGGGGCTACCACGAACATCATTAGCGGCATCGATATCGCGTTGTGGGACATCCGTGGAAAGGTGCTTGGGCTGCCGATCTCGGAGCTGTTCGGTGGCCCCGTGCGCGAGGGTATTCCGATCTACTGTCACCCGAACGATGGGTCTTCTGTCGAGGATGCCGCTCAGCATGCAAAAGCGATCGTTGAAACCGGCCAGAAGGCGTTGAAGACCGATCCCTGGCAGCCGCGTCACGAAGAGGAGTCGAACGGCTACCTGACCGGTAAGCTCAGCGCTGAGGCCGAGAATCACGGTGCCGACCTTATTGCAGCGGTCCGGGAAGCTGTCGGGCCCGATATCGAGATCTTGATCGACTGCCACGCCAGGTTCGACGCGCCAACTGCGATCCGGCTGGCGCGGAGACTCGAGCCGTACAACATCTTCTGGTTCGAGGAACCGGTACCCGTTGAGAGCCACCATGCGCTGAAGCAGGTAAGGGACCACGTTGGGGTGCCGATCTGTGTCGGAGAGCGGATTCATACTCGCTGGGAGTTTGTGCCAATTCTTGAGAACGAACTCGCCGATTTCATAATGCCGGACGTCACTTGGACGGGTGGAATCACAGAGATCAAGAAGATAGCGACCCAGGCCGAGGCCTATTACGTGCCGATTTCACCGCACGACGCAAGTGGGCCGATCAACGTGCTGGCCGGGGCTCATGCGATGGCTTCGGTGCCGAACCATTACAGGGTTGAGACCTCACGCGCAAAGCTGCACGCCTACGACGTGTTTATCGATCACCCGCTGGATATCCGGGGTGACAAGATCTTCCTGTCGGACCGGCCTGGCCTGGGTATCGAGCTCGACCGCGAGTACATGCGGGGTCACGTGTTGGATGGCTACGGAGGGTAGTTTCCGGGGTTGTAGCGGAGCAGTTCAGCAGGTTTGAAACGAAAAGACCCCGATTTACTCGGGGTCTTTTTTTGCATTTTGTGCGTGTACTGAAAATATTGCGGTACAGCAGTGCTGACGTGGATCCGTTCGGCGGTTAGCCCTCTGTCGCAGCGGCGTCGGCAGCGGCCTTCCACAGCTCAGCCGCATGCACCAGCTTCGCTGTCGCATCGTCGGCCCTGATCTGGTCGGCGACCATCGTGTCGAGGGAGTTCTGGAAATAATCCTCGAACAGGATCAGCCCGTCCTGGGTCGCCTTGAGGGCGTCGAGACCGAGCTGATATGAGGCCAGGTGCTGGTTCGGCACGTCGATCTCTCCCCACCGGTTGATCACAGCTTGCGAGTCGGTAATCAGATCGTGTATTGAGTCCAGACTGAGCGAGAACAGGATGACGTGCTCACGCTGGGAGGTGACGTCCATGCTGTTGAAGGTGTCGACCATTTCGTTCCAACGCCCGGTGATGTCGTTTTGCATCCCCACCACTTCAAAGGCCTGGGTTTCATACTCAGAAAAACCTCTGTCGCCGACGAAGGTGGTGGCCACGAATACCGTGACAACGAGTAGTGCGACTGTCGGGCTGAACAACGCCATTAGCAGAAGTCGGCGGGACAGGCCATTTGAGCCGGACTTACTCGTACCTGGTGTTGTTTCTAGCGTGTTGTTCATTTTTAAGTCAGTCGATGAGTACAGCGTTGATATTCGTCTGATTGGCTCCTGCGGAACCTGCTGCCCCGGTGGCGAGAGTGCGCATCATACCCGATGGAACAGCCATGCTGTTCTTCCCGGCCCCATGGTAGCCGAAAGCCGGTGGGATTATGGTTTCCACCGGCATAGTCCCAACGGCCGGTAATTCCGACCGATGAGCGTGTTCGGTATTCCTATGCCTTTGCCGGGGCGGCCGGAACGCTGGAGTCCTCTGAATCTTCCGGAATGTCTTCAACACGGAAGGTTTGGATCTGGCCGTTCCATCGGAACATGCGACCACGGTTCTCTTTCGCAGCAATCCGGCGTTCTTTCGTAGAACCTTCGAGAATCCGGTCGAGAATCGCATCGACAGAGTTTTCAACCACACCGAGCAGAGTCCGGTCAATCCGTTCGTCGATATAGGGAATGCCCCAGGACGAACCCTGGATGGCTTTCGCAAGGAGTTCGGGTGTGCGAGCTGTAGCGGTAAGGACGTATGACCACTCGAGGCCAAGCCCGGTCGGGACCATAGCAAGTCGCTCCGGGTCGGTGTACGGCGATACGATCACGATACCGATAGTCGGGTTGATCTTGCGCAGTGCGAAGGCGGTATCGATGCCACCGAGCTCGTAGCCGAGGTCGATGTCGATAATTGCAACGTCCGGGCGCAGGAGCACTGCCCGCTCGACTGCGGAATCACGGTCCTGGGCACCACCGAGCATCTTGCTGGTCCTGCTCTTCCCGACCGCGTCGGCGAGTGTTTCGATGAACCGGGCAGACCTTGCCGCGATCATGACTTTGGTAGCGACTTTCGCGAGCCGGTCGCTGGCCGTGGCTGTCCGCTTTGCTCGGTACTGTCGTCGTTTGAATGTGATTCTCATGGTTGTCGCTCCGCACTGTCTGGAAGTTGCGCACCGGTCACCTCAACGTGTGATGAAGGTGTGCCGTGCCATCAGATTGCGTGTTTCTACCTACCGGCAGGAGTCCAGCGGGGTCATCGGGGTGAGCCAAAGGGATCATGTCAGTGCAGATTGCACGATGATCCGTTCGGCTCCGCCAAACTGAGAACACGCCTGCCCGGCAACGGTGTGTTTGCGTTCCGGTTGGCGAAAGTTGTGATTCCGGTTGGCACGGGCGGCGCGTTTTCGCCGGACTAGGTGTTGACGTGGACCTTGATCGATCCTGAGGTTTTGTCCCATGCCGCGTCGAACCCCGACTGAATGTCTTCCAGCCCTACCTGGTGAGTCACTATCTCGCGGTAGGGGACGCTGCCGGAGGCGAGCAGGTCGATGGCGACCTCGTAGTCGTGGCGCCCGTCGATGACGCCGTAGCAGATCACCGACTGGATTCTGATTTCGCGGATCAGTGGGTCCAACAGGTCGAACTCCATCGGTATTTTCACTCCGCCCAGGTAGAGCATTGTGCCCTGGTTGCGGGTGGCCCGCATGGCCTGGTGGAACGAAGCCGACTGGTAGCCGCCGACCGATTCCACGACGAAGTCGGCACCGATGCCGTTCGAGGCTTCCATACAGGCATCCTCGAATGCACCCGGTTCCGAGCCGACCACGATGTCGGCGCCCATCTTCCGTGCCGCGTCGGCCTGCTGGGGGTGTCTTGCAGAGGCTATGACAGTACGTGCGCCAAAGGCCTTCGCAGCGGCGATAGAAGAAAGCCCGATTGTTGCCGAGCCGACAACGCCGACGACGTCGTCCGGCTGCATGCGCCCGTAGCGCAGGCCGTGCACGCTGACGGCCATCGGTTCGACTATCGCGCCATCGACCCAGTCGAACGAGTCGGGCAGCTTGAAAAGGCCGGCGGGGCGACGGGTCATGTATTCAGCGAAACCGCCGCCGGTGTCGGGTGCCAGGTTAGTGCAGTGCTTCCACTGGCCGTAGCGGCAGAAGTGGCAGGTGAGGCAGGCCCTTCCGGCCCCGACCATCTCGATGGCCACACGGTCGCCGACGCTCAGCCCGTGGTCGCCGTCGGGGATTTCCAGGACCTCGCCAGCTACTTCATGCCCGGACGGGAGGGACTGGGCCTCGGTGCGGCTCGTGGTCATGTGGAGGTCAGAACCGCAAATTCCGGTCTGCCGTACCCGGATCATCGCCGCCCCTTCGAACATTTCGGGCATCGGAATGTTTTGTACAACGTATTGCCCGGTCCCATCGTCAAGCGCAGCCCGCATCGTGTCTGACATCGAAATCACTCTTCCCCTGGTGAACGCAACAGGTGGCGCATCTTATCTGACAATGCGCGGTGTATCCTCGGTGAGTCGAAATTCAGACCCCGAGACCACGAGCGAACGATGACCAGCAATTCCCAGTTCCGCGGCGTGTATGCCATTCCTGTAACTCCTTTTAATGAGGACCTTTCGGTCGACTGGGATTCGCTGCGAAAGTGCGTGGCGTTCAGTGTGGATGCTGGTGCACACGGGATCGTGCTGCCGGTAAACGCCTCGGAGGGGCCGTTCCTGACCGACGACGAGCGCAAGCAGGTGCTCCGGGTCGGTGTCGAGGTTGTCGATGGCGCCGTTCCGGTCGTGGGTGGGGTGAGTGGGTCGGCAACGGCCGTTTCTGTCGACCTGGCGAGAAACGCCGCAGACCTGGGTGTGAGCTCGGTTATGGCGATGCCGCCAAACGGGGCTGCCGGGTCGATTATCTGGGACCACTACGTTGCGATCGCTGAGACCGGGCAGCTTCCGGTATGGATCCAGAACAACAAGCCGCCAGCTGGCCCTGTGGTACCAACCGGCATGATGGTGCACCTGCTCAACGAGGTTGAGCACGTCGACTATGTGAAGGAAGAGAGCTTTCTGCCGGGGCAGATCATGACCGAGCTCTTCGCGAAGGCCGGGGGCGCGGTGAAGGGGATTATGGGCGGTATGGGCGGGCGGTACCTGGTCGACGAGTACCGACGGGGTTCGTGCGGCACGATGCCGGCGGGCCACATTACCGATGCGCACGTGAAGCTGTGGGATGCACTCGAGGCGGGTGGTGTCGACGACGATGGCCTGCAGGTTGTCACGGACGAGGCGCGCAGTATCTGGGAGCGGATGATTCCGTCGTTGAACTTTGAGTTTCTGTTCGGTGCGAATGCCTACAAGGCAGCTTACTGGCGACGGGGGATCATCAAGACGCCGCTGACGCGAAACCCTGCGAACAAGACGCTCGACAAACTCGACTACGAGGAACTGGACCGAATCCTCGACCGCATGGGTGATTTGCTGACGGCGCGCGTTTCTTAGTCTTTTTGCTTTTTCGGTAACGAATTTCGACGTAACCGCGTGATCCGAGATTCAAACGATGGATGAGTTATGCTCGGGCAATCAGCATTGGATCCGATTTTCCATAACTTTGCCAGTGCGAAAATCATCGATCTAGAACCAAACTGACTTGCCGAAAAGCGGTCAGCTCGTCGTTCCAAATACCAACGAAGTGACCACACGATCAACAGAGTCGAACTTAGTGCCGACGGGATGGATACTACCGGTGGAAACTGTGTTGCCGGCAGTGCCATAAACGGTATCGATATCGAAGCCAAACCAATCAATAGTAAAAACCGTGCGCTCTGGAAATCTTTGAGGTGCCCGATCTCGTGCCCTATTACAGCGTGAGTCTCAGATTTCGTTAAATCGGTCCAGATTCTCGATCCCACAACTAACGAACCGTCGGATCTTACCGCTGCATTAAACCAGCCTGAAACTTCGTGGTATTTCTTTATTTTGACCCCAGCCACGTCAGCCATCATACGAACGTACGGCGGTATTGGCACAGTAGTTCCAGGTACACCAAATCTGAATCGCATCACAAAGTTCCAGAAATTGTTGCTGAGCAGCCAGTTCACTGCAAATGCGTACGTTAGACAAA
>JASLNQ010000127.1 GCA_030745955.1 Dehalococcoidia bacterium
CGCAGAACTTGCGGAGTTGCCGGGCATACCACGTGTTGAGCCGCCTGCCATTCTTGGTCCAAGGAATGATGCCGCCAGTTCCGATTCCTTTGGTTGGATCGGGAATCACAAGCGTCTCATCGAAGGTGAAACAGCGTGAAGCCCTGACGATTCACCCGGACGACGCGGCGGCCCGCGGAATTGGCGATGGCGACGTGCTGCGGGTGTTCAACGGTCGTGGCGAGTGCCTGGCCGGGGCCAGGGTCAGCGAGGTGGTGCGTCCCGGTGTCATCGTGCTGCCAACGGGGGCCTGGTACGACCCGGAGAGTCCTGGTGGCATCGACCGCCATGGCAATCCGAATGTACTCACACTCGACAGGGGAACGTCGCGACTGGCCCAGGGCTCGATCGCCCACTCCGCACTCGTCGAGGTCGAGCGATTCGAAGGCGAGCCACCGGCAGTGGCGGTGTTTGAGCCGCCGGGAATGAGCGACGGGCGGTGAACTTCGCCACCGGGTAAGCCTGCACCACAACCGTTTCGCAATCGGATAGTCTCTGCTGTCGGCAAAGAAGGAGATTTAATTGACAGTTGCACACCTGCGGACCTACACCATCAAACCGGGAAAGATGGACAGCTGGGCGAAGTTCCTGCTCGGTGAAGGCGGACTGGTGATGGCCGAGTGCGGAATGAAGGTTGAGAGTGCCTGGATCAACCGGGAGCTAAACCAGTTCATCTGGATCCGTTCGTACGGCGATTCGACCGAAAACATCGAGAAGTGCGAAACGGCGTTTGCGAATCACGAGTGGCGGAAGGCGGCCGGTGAGTTCCTCCGGGCACACGTCGAGCACCGCGAGATCGTGTTGATCGAATCGGTCGGTGGGTCCAGTTAATCGCCCGCTTCTGGTCGCCAGCCGCACTTTTACCTCGATACACCCGTAACGGCCGAGTTGGCCGGGAAGCCCCTGACACACAATGCAGATCCCACGATCACCAGCAGACATCACACCGGCGTGGCTGACGGCGGCGCTGCGAGATAGCGGTGCCGTCGAATACGGGGCCGTAGAGACCGTCACGGTCACACCCATCGGCGAGGGACAGGGACTCGGTGGGGGTATATACCGCGTCGCCGTCACATACGGGCACCGCGAAAACGCGGGTCCGACAACGATGGTCGCCAAGCTGGCGCCGGAAGACGACGAAAAGCGCCGGATCATGAACGGCCTGGGGCTGTTCGAGCGTGAACACCGCTTCTACCGGGAAATTCCCATCTCCTCTGGCGTCAGGATGCCCCATTGCCACTACTCGGGGTTCGACCCGGCCTCCGGCTGCTTCGTGCTGCTGCTCGAAGACCTTGGCCACCTGCGCAGGGTGGACCAGGCAGACGAATGCAGTCTTGAGGACGCCCAAACTGCCATCCGGGCGCTCGTTGAGATGCACTCCAAGTGGTGGAACAGCAATGAACTGGACAGGCTGCCCTGGCTGATCGATCCGGGCGACCGGCAGATCGCGGCACACCTGCAGGAAAGGTACTCCCGGAACATCGAGCCATTTGTCGAGATTGCCGGTGAATACCTTCCCCCCGGCGTCGAGGCGGTCGTCCGCGGGACCGGCCCCAACTTCGCAAGCGCCATGGTGGGAACCGGTCATGGACCTGTAACCCTCAACCACGGTGATTACCGGCTGGGCAACCTGTTTTTCGACGATGCCGATGGGAGCGCAGGTCCCGTTGTCGCCTTCGACTGGCCAAGTGTTTGCCGACGGCGGGCGCCGGGCGACCTGTCATATTTCCTGGGCGGGTGCTTCAGGACAGCGAAGAGGCGGCAGCACGAGAGGCAACTGCTTTCCGAATACCACGAAGGCCTCGTGGACCACGGAATAAGCGGCTATTCGTACGACGAATTCCTCACCGACTTCCGGGTCGGACTGTTCCGGAGCCTGACGAATTTCGTTCCCGGCATCGTGGAAATGGGGACAAGGGTCATGTCGAGCGAACAGGGTCGTGAGCGGGTGGCGGCCATGTGTGAGAGGTTCGAGACGCTGGTCGACTGGGACTGCCTGGGAGCGATATCGAAGTAGCCCTGTTCGGTGGGTGTAGCCCGCCGCGCGCATCCCGCCGCCCGCAACCCGTCGTCCGCAACGCGGCCTTCCCCTGCCCGTCCAGCTCTTCACATCGTGATGACGATCTTCCCCTTGACGTGGCCTTCGCCGAAGTAGCGGAACGCCTCGGCCGTCTCGCTCAGCGGGTAGGTTTTGTCGATCACCGGCCTGACCTTGCCGGCCTCGATCAGCTCCAGCATGTAGTCCACGCGCTCGTTGGTTTTCGCGGTCACGTCGCTGATTTTTTTCTTTCCGGAGCGGCCAATCAGGTGTCCAAAGAACGCGGTTTGGAAGAACCGGCGCTGGGAGCCACCGATCACGCCGTAGGCCCCGCCGGGACTCACGGCACGGGCGTATGCGAATGTCGAGCGGGAAGCCGCCACATCGATTATCAGGTCGTATTGCTGCCCGTTCTTTGTGAAATCTTGTTCTGCGTAATCGATGACATGGTCTGCACCGATCGAGCGCAGCATGTCGAGCTTCTCGGCGCTGTCCACGGCTGTCACTTCGGCCCCGTGCATCTTTGCGATCTGCACGAAAAGCGTGCCCACGCCGCCGCCCGCGCCGTTCATCAGGACCTTTTGCCCGGGCTGAATCTCCCCGTTGTGGCGACTGGCCTCCAGGGCGAGGGCCGACACCTGCGGCAGGGCTGCTGCTTCCTCGAACGTGATGCTGGCCGGCTTTATGGTCATCGAGCTCTCACGCGCGGTCGCATACTCGGCAAAACCGCCCCAGCCAAGCGACACGAAGCGCCAGCTCTTCTCCCCGAATACCTCGTCGCCCGGCTTGAGTCGCTCGACTTTGCTGCCGACGGCTTCAACAACACCCGCGATGTCGGCGCCCAGGACCTTGTGCCGCGGCCTGAAGAAACCACCCCCCCCATCAGGCGGGCCATGAACGGCGAGCCCCTCAGCAGGTCCCAGTCCCACGAGTTGATCGACGCAGCATGGACCTTGACCAGGACTTCGTCGTCGCGGGGGTTGGCTTTTCGACTTCTTCCAGCATCAGCTGATCGGACATGCCGAACCTGTGGTAGACGATCGCTTTCACTTTTATATCCTCGAACGTTTGGGAGGGCCAGCCACCCCTGGACTCGACCGGTTGCGCAAGATGATTCCGAGTATCCGTTCACCAACCGCCCAGTCCATGATGCGCCCGTGAGAATCGCGGCGGGATCAAGGGGCGGACCGGGGGAGGTCGAGTGCTCCGCTCAGTCCTGGCCTGGTACCGCCACCAGCTTGTCGAGCGAGTCCCTGATCTCGGTATCCGGCCAGAACAGCGCCACTGCGAACCAGAAGTGGTTCCCGTGGACAACCTGCGCCAGCTGTTCACCTGCAAGGGTGCCCTTCAGCGCCCTTCCACCGAGTGACCAGGTCGTGCCGGTCTCCGTGTCGACCATTCCTGCGGGATCCATCTGGAAGGTCAGGGTGCGATCGCCGACCACCCTGCTGAACGCAACCGCCGAACCCGCAGTCTGACGGTCACCACTGGAATCGTTGAACGACGAACCCGTGCCGTCGTCAAACACGGCGACAATGTGCTGCCCGTCGACAACGTCGTTCAGGACCGGATTCTCCGCAAGGAATGCGAAGGGGTACACGGTGGCATTTTCGTCGTTACTGAGCGTGAGGACGCGTGATGTGACGACCAACCGGCGGTCGACCTCGCCAGGGTATGCGAAGGGATATCGGTCCGAGTTGTCGTAGCCGGCGTATGGCGGCCTGTCGTACGTGTGCAGGGGTTCGCCCTCGCTGTCGGACAGGCGGTCCAGCACCTCGCCTTCGGGGTGTTCAAGGGCGAATCTCTCCCAGGGGACAATTGCGGCAGGGATGATCTCGAGTGTCGTCCCGGTAAGCGCAAAATCACCCACGATCGCCTCGCCGGTGATCTGCTGCCACCACGATTCGGTCTGCCGGTCCCACATTACGAGATCGCTGTGGCGGAGGTTGCCCGTTGTGCCAAATGTCAGCTCACTCCCACCGACCGTGCGGTCGAACACGATGGCCGTGTTGCACAGCGGACAGTAGGTCACCGTGACCGGCTGTTCTCCGATCGTGTCGTTCACTATTTCATGCCACATCAGGATCGCCAGCGGGTAGGCCCTGGCATGGCCGCCTACAACCAGCGAAACAACCGGTTCGTCTGGGCGCATGTACCCGGGGGCGTCAGACACCGAGGAGAATTCAGGCACGTCGACCGGTACGATGCGGTCCTTCGACCGAATAGTCTCGATCTCTCCAAGGTGAACGGTCCGGTAGCGAAAATCAGTGCCCCACTGGTATTGAAACACCCAGTCCGACACCAGCGTAGTCTCGTCGTCGTCCCACTCCCCGGTAAACGGTCCATCAGGTTGCGACGAAGCCGTCTCGGCGGTGGCCGATGGTTCGGGTTCGGGGACTGGAGTCGGGGTTGCCTGTGCCTGCGGAACTGGCGTGGCTACCGGCGTTGTTGGCGATGCCGTCAGACCCGGTGTGGAGATGGGTTCAGTGGGCACCGCGGATTGAGCGTCGCCGCTGCTGCAGGCAACCAGCAACACGGTCGCTGAACCGGCGACCGCAAGTGCAAACCGCCCCGTCAACCCTGAGATTCGTTTTTCGACTCGCACGTGCCCAGCCCTGCCTACATGGTCGCATTGTCCCTGTTCAACTTGAGATGCGCCCTACCGGCTTGCGGCGCGAGGTGACGCAGCACAGTAGTGAAGAGTGGGAACACGATTCGGCCAACCGCTGGCAGCCCCACACTGGCAGATAACCGAAACCGAATTTCCCTCCGGCGCAGCCAGTGGCTGGAAGGCCAGTGGCTCCCGATCGGATCTTCACAATTGGCTGCTAGACTCCACCTCGATGACCGCAACTCGGTTGTGATCACGTCGGAAGCCGCACTGCGAAAGAGACGCAGATGAAGAAACTGTTTGCACTGCTGGTGATCGTTGGGGTAGCTATCGGGGGTGTACTGGGGGGAATTTCAGTGGCAAATGCCGATCACGACGGTGGTCGTTCGTCGGCCCTCACCGACCGCATCGCAGAGATACTCGGGATCGCTCCGGACGAGGTCGCTTCTGCGATAGCGCAGGCACGGAGCGAAGCCCAGGTTGAGCGGATGAAAGCGAAGCTCGCCGAGGCCGTCGACGCCGGGATCATCACACCCGAGGAATCCGCAGCCATCACCGACTGGTTTGCCGGGAAGCCCGATGCGCTGCACGCAGTCCGGCGCCATGGCCTGAGGTCGGCGGTGAAAGCCGGTGAGCTTGAGGCCTTTCTTGCCGGTCTTGTCGACCAGGAGATAATCACCGCCACCGAATCGGCAGAGATCTCTACGTGGTTGAACGCCCGTCCGTCTGCGCTTGAGCAACTCCGGGAATGGCGCATGGAGCAGTTCAAGAACGGCGAGCATCGTTTCCACGGCCGAAAAGGCTGGGGACGCAGGCACCACGGCTGGGGACGCCACGGCTTCTGCGAGGGCGGCGACAATGCCAATCCCGAAGTGTCGGACGCCAACCCGGCCTAGCAGGCCGCTACCACGGACTCCCGGTCCCGGGCCTGCTGGATGATTGAGCTGGTTCTCGATCCAGGAGCCGCAGAAAACCCGGCCCAGCACGTAAGCGCCGTCACCGGGCATCGCCCTTGGCCGGCGGCCAACGGGGCTATACTCCCTCACCACTGCAACGCATCACAAGCCCGAGGAAGCGCCATATGCCCGCGGCACCCATAAAGCACCAGCCCCTGGACCCCGAAAACTCCAACATCCTGTACGGCTCTACCAGCTCGCTGTGGGACGCCCGTCACCCGATCGAATGGGGGATCAAGCGGATTGCCGCCCTCGGCCTGCAGGGGATCGAGCCGTATGCGAAGCAGGTCGAGGACCACCGTGCCAACCCGCTGGCACTGAAGGAGAAGTTCGACGAGTCGGGTGTGACGTTGATCGATGTGTCGAACGGGTCGAAGGGGCAGTCGACAAACTTCATCGACCCGGCCGAGACACCGAAGACGATCGCCGACCACGTAGCGTTCGCCCGCGACTTCCTCCAGCCGTTCGGCTGCGACCTCTGGAAGTGCAACATGGGCGCTCGCCCGGCCGGCGGCACGACCGACGACCAGTTGAAGAGGGTTGCCGACACATTAAACGAGATCGGCCGCCAGACGATCGAGATGGGCATTCGCCTTGCGCCGCACCCGCACATCTGGGGTCCGGTAGAGCGCGAGCACGAGGTCCGCGGCATGCTTGACCTTACCGATCCTGGCTACGTGTGGTTCACCCCGGACACCGGGCACCTGACCCTGGGCGGTATGGATGCGGTCCAGGTCATGAGCGACTACCTGCCCCGCATCGCCGAGGTGCACCTGAAGGACACTTACGCGAAGTACCGCGGGATAAAGGAAACCCCGACGCGGGAACAGCATGCCGAAGCCAGCGTGTATCACAACATGGGTGGCGGGGGTGTGGACTTCCCGGCCGTGATGAAGCTTTTGCGCGACGGGCACTACACAGGCTGGGTCGTGTTCGATATGGATGGCCCGCGGGA
>JASLNQ010000128.1 GCA_030745955.1 Dehalococcoidia bacterium
AGGACCACCGCTTCACTGTGCTCGGCACCTGGTTGATGAGGCTGGGGATAGAGCACCTTCACTCGCGCCCGTACCACCCGCAAACCCAGGGCAAGGAGGAGCGGTTCCACCGCACCCTGAAACTTGAGGTGATAAGCCGAAGACAGTGGCGGGGGCTGGATCACTGCCAGGAGGAGTTCGATATCTGGCGGACCCGCTACAACACCGAGCGACCGCACGAGGGTATTTCCGATCGCTTTCCTGCAGAACTCTATCGGCACAGTCAAAGACGGTACGCCGGCACACCACCCTCTCCGGAGTATCCGGCATCGGCCATTGTCAGGAAGGTGGATGCGAGCGGCAAGATCTCATACAAAGGCCATTCTCACCTGGTCAGCAAGGCCTTCAGAGGTGAAAAAGTCAGACTCATAGAGGCCTCAGAAGGAGAGATCGGCATATTCTACGGACCGAACAAAATAACCAGCCTCAAGAGGCTGTGACAAACACCAAAAGTGTTACCTATGTCTCCGAACAATGTGTTACCCATCTCTCCGGTATGTACAGTTATGAGGATCGGGGTCCATCCCGAACCCGTCAGCCCAGCCGTCCACGACCCACGCCTGCTCGCTACCCGCAATCTCGGACACGTGGTCATCGTGACCCCTCGTGATATGCCACGCCAGCCACGCGATCGAGTTGGAATACTTGTGCGGACGGTACGACAACGATTCTGAATCCAGCGGTTCAACTGCCCGGTGCAGTGTCCCGTTGACCCGACCGAACGCATCGGAAAGTAATTCACCCGGTTTCATTCGTCTCTCCCTGGATAACATCCGAAAACCCGGTCTCCCGCGCTCGGGACGCCCTGAATCATCATGCCCTGCCTGTAAACATGCCACTGGTCCTAGAGCGGCCAGCTCGCAATCCCATCCTGCGACATGTACCCGATCACCTCGCGAGAGTGTGACAGGTCCCTGAACCGGTTGAAATTGTCCGAAACGCCGTAGAACAGGTCCCACTTCAAATCGTCGGGAGCTTCGACACACTTCTCGAAGAACTGGGCCACGTCACGGTGGCCGAAGTGGACCGCAGCCTCGCGGGCGTTAGCCGGCCTGTCTTCCGGTCGCACCCTCCCGCACCCCGATCGCCGAGCCGTGTCTCTCCGCGTACAGCCGTGCCATCGCTTCACCCGCCACCTTTGCCACGCCGTACATGCCATCTGGCCATGGCGGGTCGGTATGAAAAACGACAGGCCGTGGCTCCGGTACGTCGCTCATCCGGGCCTCAACCATCGACTTGATCGGCTCGTACTTCTCGATACCCATCTGCACCGCCCCCGACGATCCGAAAACCACCCGCTTCACGCCAGCCTCTGCAGAGGCCTGGAACACGTTGAAAGTGCCGGCGATGTTGATATCGATCTGCGACTGGTCGTCCGGACCGAGATACGCCGCAAGGTGAACGACGGTGTCGATACCATCGAACGCAGGCCGAATGGTGTCGTAGTCGGTGATATCCGCCTGCACGCACTCGAAATCCTCGACCGGCTGGCGGTTGAGCGCCCGCACCTCGTGACCCCGCGAGGCCAGGTGCCGCCCGACGATTCCGCCGATAAGACCGCTCATTCCCGTGACCAGGACTTTCTTGGGATCCGCCACACTCAACCTCCTCGATCGGTATTTGCCACCGGCACCATACGCCCGGAAAGCACCCGGCGTCGCCCGCTTTCAAGAAACTGTAGCCACCGGCAACGCCCCTACTTGATTCGCAATGGCTGCCCGGCAACGAGCAGCGTCACCTCGTCCGCCACGTCTGCGATCAGTCGATTTGCGGTCCCGAGCTCATCCGCGAAATCGTTGCCGACAACCGTTGGCGGCGACACGCCCAGGCCAACTTCGTTCGTGATCACAAGCGCAGGACGGTCCACCTCGCGGAGCGCTTCAATGAATTCTGCTACATGATTGGCGACGCCAACATCCTGACTGTAGCCGGGTTCCGAAACCAGGTCACCGATCCACAACGTCACGCAGTCAACAATCGTCATCACCTCATCGCCATCGGCCTCCACAGCCCCGATCAACGGCACGGGTGGTTCATACAACGTCCAGTTGGCCGGACGTTCAGCGACGTGCCTGTCGATCCGCCGCACCAGCGACTCGTCTCCGGCCTCACGGCGGGCGGTCGCAATGAACCTCACGGGAGAAACGCCGGCAAACTCGGTCGCCAGCTTCAGCGAGAAGCTGCTTTTGCCCGACTTCACACCGCCGGTTATGAGGTGGATCGAACCCACTGGCTCAGATGATTCCTGTTTCAATACTCGTTCTAGATCAAGATTCGGTGTACGACGGAGCCAGGTGATCAAAGTAGTTCAGCAGATCGAGCCTGGGAATATCGTGCCTGGTAAAGATCGAAGATATGCTACCCACAAACATGGTGAGGCTGCCGCTTGCAGCAATCGGCCACTTGAGCATGCTGGTAGCCAGGACACGCAAAACACCGGCATGTGCAACCACCGCGAAAGTCTGCTCCGATTCGCGCAAACCCTCCTCGGCAATCAGCCGCTCGACACGCTCGCTCAAGCTCGAAAGCAACTCGCCACCCGGCGCTGAAAAATTCGGATCGGCTACTCGCAGCCGCCTGACCTTTTCTGCCGTTTCAACGTAATCGAGCCCCAGCTCAGACCACTTCCGACCCTCCCACTCGCCGAAATCCAGCTCCCGCAGCAGCAGACTGGTCGACATCGGAGCGTCAATCCGGCGCGCCGTATCGACACACCGCGCCAGGTCGCTCGACAGAACCCGGTCGATACCGAAATTACGATTCACATACTCGCCAACCAACTCCGCCTGGAAAATCCCCCTCGAAGAAAGGGGTTCATCGCTGGAGCCCAGGACAACCCCGGCAGCGTTCGATTCGGTTTCACAGTGCCTCACCAGGACCAATCGACCCAGTTGCTCATCTCCCCCGGTTATTCGCCGTGCCGCTGGCGGCAGAACTACAAACTCACCCAGATCGGCTCCAGCTTCTCGCCAGCATCCGCCACGGCCACCGCCCCGATCACGCAAACCGCAAAAGCCAGTTCAACACTCGCACCGTAGACGTCGCCGGTCGCACCGCCGAGGCGCCGTCGTGCGATCACCCCGACAACTAAAGCCGTTAGCAGTCCCGCAATCGCCACGCCCAGCGCCAACCAGCCACCGATCACGAAAGCCCCTGCCAACGTAACCAGCGTCGCGCCCGCAAGAGCCGCCCTCGACAGCCCACTGTATCCATGCCCCAATCCCTGCCCGGGTCCTTGAACCGACACATACTGAGTGATCGACATAACGACCAGCGGTGCCGTCCGCGAAACCAGCCCTGCAAGCGCCAGCACCACCCAGGTATCGAGGGCACCCAACGACGAAATGGCTGTCCAGTCGACCAGCACGACCAGCACCACGGCCACAACTCCGAACGCCCCAACATCGGGAAGTTTCATGATCCGCAACCGATCTGCCGCATCTCGCCCACCGAACACACCATCGGCGAAGTCGGCCAACCCATCGACGTGAAGCGCACCGGTCAGTGCCACACCTAAAACCAGGGCTAGCGCCGCGGTCACCATCACGGGCAAAAACAGATCGAATAGTGCAAACGCCGCCGCCATGACCAGGCCAATGGCCAACCCGACCACGGGAAAGAACAATGGAGCGAACTTGCTCGGTCCTGAGCCAGGGTCAGGGTCGCCATTTCCATCGCCCACAAACGGAACCGGAATAACCGTCAGCAGGGTGAACGCGCCCACCAGCGGCTTCAACTGGTAACCGTCTCCGGTTTTTCGGCTTCCGTTGAGTTGGAAACTGCAGCCTCCTCGAACGTCGCCATCTCATTGTGCAGGCGCACTGCCGACTCGATGATCGGAATCGCAAGCGCCGCTCCGCTGGCCTCGCCGAGTCGCATATCGAGGTCGATAGCCGGTGTCAGCCCCAGGTGTTCGAGCGCAAGTATGTGCCCCGGTTCAACCGACTTATGGGAGGCGACCATGTACTGTGCCGTTACGGGTGCGATTGCTGCCGTCAGTAACGCCGCCGAGGTGGAAATGAACCCGTCGAGCACGACCAGGATCCTCGCCCTTGCGGCACCGAGGACCACGCCCGCCAACAGACCTATTTCATATCCACCCACTCCGGCGAGTACCCCGACGGGATCAGCGCGGTCCGGCTGATTAGCCTGGATCGCACTCGACACCACGCGGGCCTTTTTCAGGCGCGTGATTTCGTCGATTCCAGTACCGTTTCCTGTCACCGTTTTTGGCGACTCATCAAGCATCACCGCGGTAATCGCAGAAGCCGCAGTCGTATTGCCGATACCCATCTCACCGATCGCGATCAGGTCGGCTCCCTCCCCGGCAAGCTCCGAAGCAAGTCCAACTCCACGGTCCAGGATTTCGATCGCGTGCTCGTCCGGCATCGCGGGACCAAGTGTGAAATTCGCAGTCCCGTCGGCCAATTTGAGGTCTACAAGTTGTGTGACATCGCCGGGTATCGGGTTGGCGACACCTGCATCCACGATCTTCACCCTCGCACCTACTTGCCGCGTTAGCGCGCTGATAGCAGCACCGCCGCTGAGGAAGTTGGCGACCATCTGGGCCGTCACGGCCTGTGGGAAGACAGACACCCCCTCGGCAACCACACCATGATCGGCCGCGGCAACCACCGCCCACGTCTTCTCGATGGTTGGTCTGTCGCTACGCTGAATACCGGCGACCTGGCAGGCGATATCTTCGAGTCGCCCCAGGCTCCCGGCTGGCTTGGTAAGTATCGTCTGCCGTTTTTGCGCGCTAGCGACGTGACTTTCGCTGATCGGCTCAATTTCGAGCGAACCCGGCTCGAACCGGCCAAAATCACGTCCCGCAGTAGAACCAGTCGTACGCTGCCTCAAAATTCGATGCCTTTCTGTGCCGGTATCCCCTGGTCGCCATACGGGTGCTTAATCGTCTTCATTTCGGTTACGAGATCGGCAATCTCGACCAGCTCTGGCTCGGCATCGCGACCGGTGAGGACGACGTGCACCATCTCCGGCTTGTTCTTGAGCACCTCAACCACCTCTTTGACATCGATCCAGCCGAACGAAACCGGGTAAGTGATCTCGTCAAGCAGAATCAGGCTGTAGTCCCCCGAATCGATCTTCTCCCGGGCGATCTCCCACCCGTGCCGGGCCATCGCCTCGTCCTCCGAGAGGTCCTTGGAAGTCCAGGTAAACCCGCGCCCCGATGGAATCACCTCGATCCCGAGCTTCTCGGCGGCCATCTGCTCACCGTACTTCGACTTTTCGCTCTTGATGAACTGGACAGCCATGGTGCTCATCCCACGGCCCCACGCCCGCAACATCATTCCGAAACCGGCCGTGCTCTTGCCTTTGCCATCACCTGTATTGATCACCACCAGTCCCTTCTGGACCGGTTTCAGGTTCGGCGGTGGGGTGAACCTGGTGGGCGGAGTCTTCGCCATTCGGATGTTCCTGTATTCGTAGCCGTAGCCGGGATATAAAAAATCCCCGGCCTATCACGTCCGGGGAAGCTGTCGGCGGCTGCAATTCGTCTGCATGCACGCCTTTGAGCGACCCCTTAGTGCGAGGAGTAATCGTACCCAGACACCCCCGGCAGGTCTCCTGGCTCCCGGTCCGGCAAATCGCTTGCCGATGGCATGCACATTCATTGTCACTGGCCATAACTGGCCGAGTAGCCAGGGCCATGTGAAGCCAACGAATACGTACACACCAGGACCGGTAACAGTGGCGCTACCGCAGCGGATTCTCACCGCTTTCCCTTTTCACCCGACTCCAGGCACGAAATGCCCTTCGTCGAACACCGGGGACGCGTTATTCAATTGCGATGAAGGCTATGCGGGCAGACCGGTTCAGTCAACGATGTCTTCGTGATAATCACACCCCGTCCGCAATGCCCCGCAGCGCCCAACCGACACCGTAGGCGAGCACCGCCGCTGCACCACCGACTGCCACAGTCTCGATCCCGGACTTGATCCTGTTGGTTTCAACCACTCCCGCCTTGAAAACCCCGATAGCGAAGAAAGTCACACCTGTCGCGATCGAACTCCACAGGAACGGTGCCGGAATGCCCTCGTCACCGATCAGATTAGCGATGAACGGCACTATCGGGACAGCCCCTGCGAGAATGAACGCAACAAACGTCCACCATGCGGCGCGACCCGGGTCCGCACCCTCCAGTACCAGCCCGTGCTCCTCCTGGAGCATGATGTCGACCCACACCTTTTCGTCCGATGTGATCACATCGACGACCTGCTCAAGCAGTTCCCCCTCAAAACCCTTCAGGGCGAAGATCTGCCTGATTTCCTCTATCTCACCCTCGGGGATGACCCGTATTTCTTCCTCTTCTTCAGCACGCGCCCTCTCGAGGAACTGCTGTTCTGCACGGGTGCCAAGGAAATTGCTGACCGCCATCGAGAACCCATCAGCGATCAGGTTCGCAAGCCCGAGTATCACGACGATGCCGGTATCCAGGTTGGCCCCCACAACGCCCGAAACGACCG
>JASLNQ010000129.1 GCA_030745955.1 Dehalococcoidia bacterium
ACACGACTCCGAAGCCCTGGCCGGCGCGGTCGAAGAACTGGCAGACGACCCCAAAAAGAGCGAACGCTACGGCAATGCCTCGCTGGAAAGGGCCAAAAACGAGTTTGACCACCAGCGCGTCATCGGCGAATACCTCAAAATGTACGAGGAGCTTTGGGATGGGTCGTAGCGGCGGCATGCTTACCGGAATAAGCGCAGCTCGAATTCGTGCATGATGCGCCCGCACGTGGCACGCTTTGCAAGGAAAACCAGGTTCCGAAAAAAATCTGAATGACTGAAGTACTGGCAATAATTCCCGCACGGGGTGGCAGCAAAGGCCTCCCCGGCAAGAACCTGCGCCCGCTGGCCGGCCATCCCCTCATCGCCTACAGCATCGCAGCCGGACTCCAGGCAACGCTCGTCGACCGCGTCATCTGCTCGACCGACTCAACAGAAATAGCCGATGTCGCCCGGCAATACGGAGCAGAAATCCCGTTCCTGCGCCCCCCCGAGCTGGCACAGGACGACAGCCCCGATATCGACGCGTTTCAGCATGTCCTGCACGAGCTGAAAACCCGGGAGGACTACCGGCCCGACATCATCGTCCAGCTGCGCCCGACAAGCCCGGTGCGCCGGCCCGGCCAGGTCGATACCGGGATCGAGACGCTGCTCAACAACCCCGGAACCGACAGCGTGCGCGCCGTCGCCCCGTCGCCGGCCACCCCGTACAAGATGTGGCGGATCGAGAGCGACATTCTCACCCCCCTGCTCACTATCGACGGCGTGCCAGAGCCGTTCAACATGCCGCGGCAGGCACTGCCGGAGGTCTGGTGGCAGACCGGTACGCTGGACATCATGAGGACGGGCGCGGTCGAATCGGGTTCGATGACCGGTTCCGAGATCAGGCCGTTCGTCATCGACCCCGAACATGCCGTAGACATCGACCACCTCGAGTCGTTCGCCCGGGCCGAGCGGGTAATCTCAACAATCGAATGCGTAACGCCAAGAATCATCGAATCCTAATCTCCGGCCTCGGCTCGATTGGACGGCGGCACCTGGCCAACATCGAGGGGCTCGGCTACCGGGATATCGCTTTCCACCGGTCGGGCAAGTCGACTATCGATACCCCGCTGCCCGAGTACCCGGTGTATCGCGATCTGGACCGGGCGATTTCAGATTTTCACCCGGACGTCGTATTCGTTTGCGGTCCCAGCCACTCGCACCTCGATGTAGCGCTCAAGGCGGCGGCCTCGGGAACGCACCTGTTCATCGAAAAACCGCTCAGCCACACCCTGGAAAACGTGGCAAAGCTCAATAAAATAACTGCCGACCACGACAGCCGGGTAATGGTCGGCTACATGATGCGGTTCCACCCACTGCTCATCGAGATCCGAGACCGCATCGCCCGCGGCCAGGTCGGCGACCTCATCCATGTCAGGAGCCAGTGGGGCGAGTATGTACCCGGCTGGCACCCGTGGGAGGATTATCGTGAGACGTACGCAGCACGCCGGGCGCTCGGTGGTGGCCCGGCGCTGACCCTCAGTCACGAGATCGACCTGGCGCTATGGTTCCTGGGCGGAACGGGTACCCCGCCCGTAACGGTCCGGGGACTTTCGAACACCCACAGCGGGCTCGAGGTCGACACCGAGCACGGCATCGACATTCTCATCGGCGGGCCGGGCGGGACCACCGCCAACCTCCACCTCGATTTCTACCAGCGCCCCCCGGCGCGCAGCGCAGAGTTCGTCGGGACCGAAGGCCGCATCATATTTGACTACTACTCGTCCCGAATCGAGGTCTTCAGCCCAGAAAAGCCGGAACCCGTAGAGATCATCGACATATCCGATTCGTTCGAACGCAATAACATGTTTATCAGCGAGATCGAACACTTCTTCGAGTGCATCGCCGATGGCGCCACCCCGGTGCCCGGTCTCGCAGAGGGAAAAGCAGCACTGAACGTGGCGTTGCAGGCGATCGCAACGGAAAGCTAGAAAAGGGACCGATGAGCCCGGACAGACTGCGCGACGGACTAGACATATTCAGCCTCGACGGCAAGGTGGTCCTCATCACCGGTGCGATGGGGCTGATCGGTCGCGAAGTCTCTGCCGCAATGGCTGCCGCAGGTGCCGACCTCGTCCTGGCCGACCGGCTGCCCGGGGACCAGGTTTCAGCCGCGGGAAACGAACTCTCCGAAAACACCGGCGCACAGGTTCTCCCCGTCTCAACCGATATTACCGACCGCGATTCCGTGGCAGCGATGACCGCACAGACTGTAGAGCGGTTTGGCAGGATCGACGTGCTCGTCCACCTGGCCGCCATAGATGCGAAGTTCGACGAGACCGCACCCGAGGGCGCCGACGGCAGCTTCGAGTCGTTCCCGATCGACCTCTGGCGCCGCTCAGTCGATGTGAACATCACCGGCACCTTCAACATCACCCAGGCCGTGTGCCGGCAGATGCTCGCCCAGGGCTCAGGCAACATCGTCCTCACCGCATCGACCTACTCCCTCGTCGGGCCGAACAACGACCTGTACGTACCGCCCCCGCCGGGCAGGCAAATGGTCAAACCCGTCGATTACGTCGCTACGAAATCGTTCGTGCCGAACTACACGCGCTACTTGGCAACCTACTACGCGAAGCAGGGAATCCGGGTCAACTGCATCGTCCCCCACGGGGTCGAAAACAACAACCCGCAGTGGTTCAAAGACAACTTTGCGAAATACTCGCCGATCGGGAGAATGTCGGAAGCGTCCGAACTGAGCGGACCCTTCATTTTCCTGGCCTCAAACGCCTCGTCGTACATGACCGGCTCAGCGCTGGTCGTGGACGGCGGATGGACCGCGTGGTGATCGGTTGAGCTATCTCGACATCGTGTACGAAGACCTGGACCTGAAGCCGGGCGACTACGCTCATCAGCTGGTCGACTACCTGGTCAAATCATGGCTCGGCGGCCCCTCACTCGATTCGGACGGTACGCCTACGAAATCGCTGCTCGATGTCGGTGCCGGCAAGGGTGCCCAGGCCGCGGTTTTCTCACGCTACTTCAACATCACCACCATCGACCGGCACGGCGATGCCGAAAAGACCTTCGAATCGCTGGACATCGAAGCGAAGGTCGTGGTGGCTGAAATCGGAGAACAGGCGTTTCCGCTACCCGACAATTCGTTCGACGCCGTCTTCGCTAAATCGGTGATCGAGCACCTCGAAAACTGGGAACACTTCCTGTCGGAAATCCACCGGGTGCTGAAGCCGAAAGGGACGATTGTCGTGATGACGCCCAACTGGGCCTCGCAGGCCAGCAACTTTTACGACGATCCAACCCACCTGCGGCCCTATACCGCAAGAACGCTCGACCGCGTGCTGCGAATGACCGGGTTCGACAACATCCGGGTTGAAGATTTCTACCAGTTGCCGTTCACCTGGCGAATGCCGCCCCTCAAGTTCATCCCGTGGCTGTTCCGCAAGCTGCCCGATTCGATGAAGTGGCGGGACCGGCAGCAACGCCAGCACCGGCTGCTGGTACGGTTCTCAAAAGAGACGATGCTCCTGGCTTCGGCCCGGAAGCGATAACGCGCTTGCGAGGACCAGGATGAGCGAGCGTTTCGTAGTTGATTTCAGGATAGCGGCAGCGGAGCGGGACACCCTGTTCGCACCCGGTTGGCGCTGGCCGATACCGCAGTCGGCCTACGACGATCCGCTCCGTGAATTCGTCGAGTGGGCGTACCGGTTACCCGCCGACCTGGCACACGATGAGCAGCTTCGCACGGCATACGAGCTGGTCGAGTCAGACCTGCTGAAAGACCTGGCCTGGATCGTCGGGGCGTGGGTCGACGTCTCGACAGCACGGCAGCAGGGACTCGACCTGGTATTCGGTAGCGATCAACGCATGTACCAGATGCTCGCCAGCGACCGGTTCGAAAACTACTCCCCGATGAGCGAGTCCCGGGCTGCTGGAGAGCTCGCACTTTGGGGCCGGTCGAGGAAGGCGCTGCGCTTCGCCAGGGATCGAACCAACTGGCTGCGATCAGCCTTCAAGGGCCGATCGGGCGCACACACAATAAGTGCTAATACGCTCTCGAACGAACTCAGCGGTGGCCGGGCGACCCCGATCCGGCTTGCATATGCCGACCTGCAAAAACAGCGGCGGCGTAACCGAAGCGTTCACCCGGAGATTCCCGACGTGGCGAACACGATCGGCAGAAGCCTTTTCGACAGTCTGGCCGATGCCGGTCACCAGCAGTCGGAGAAGTTCGAAACGTTCGTCCGCAGAATCGTGCTGAACTACCTCACGACCGGCTGGCAGGACCGCGGGTTTACCCCCGGTTTCACACCTGACCAATCAATGACACTGTTCACCGGCACGGGTGGGGCCTACCTCGCACGGGTGGTCGGTCATTCGTTCCAGGAAAACGGTGGCACGGTGGTCCGTACTACCCATGGCGGCGAAACCGTATTGTTCAACGACCCGTTGTGGCCCTCGACCGAACTCCCATTCGCCGACACGTACGTGACATATGGTGTTCGTGCTGCCGAGCGCGTCGGGGCGATTGCGGAGCGTCACCAGTCGGTACGTGCTGCGAACCGGCGAACAGCCGTGATGGCTGGAGGGTCGCAGTTCCACCGCGATATTCTCGAACGGGCCGCCTCGCAGACTGTCCCGGTGAAAAACGTTTACGTGGTGTCGGCATCGTTTTCCGGCACGGTCCGGGCAATCCCGAACGTCAAGATCCATGATGTCGTTTACTACGATTGGCACCGCAGGCTGCTCGAACTGGTCAGGTCGGCCGGCTTCACAACGGTGGCGAAACGTCATCCCAAGGGCCAGGGCGCTGGTATGCCGATGTTTGCAGATATGGCCTCCGATGAGCTACGGCTAGCCGGAATGTCAGACACATTCGGCCAGGCCGACGCCTACGTGATGGACATTGCTGGAAGCGCCTTCATGGAGGCCCTCTGTACGCTCAAGCCGATCGTGCTGGTGGACATTCCGAACCGCCTGATGACTGACGAGGGACGAGCGCGGATCGGCGAAAGCGTTCAGATTGTCAGGGCCGAATTCGACGAAAATAACCGTGTCGTCGCCGATGCCGACCAGGTTGTCGAGGGCCTGCGAAAACCGGTCGATATCGATGCCCGGATGAGCTTCATATCCGATTATCTGACCGTGCCCGATAGGAGAATCAAAGGTCTGGCGCTAGATGAGCCGTGCCATAGAACTCGCCCAAAGATGTGAACACCGACGACAGCCAGTTGGCGATCCACTTTGTAGAATTGCCACGGAACTCATGTACGAGCTCAACACTCGACCGGGCAACCCGAGCGACGACCAGGTATCGATCCTGCGTCGATGGGAACCGGCAGTCGCGACTTGCAGTCAGGGACAGTCACGGTTCCGATGCGCTGGTGGTTTGTGAACCGGGGAGAAATACGTTCTTTGCTGTCTTTCCTGATAATCATCCTGGTCGCTGCGACCGCCGCTTCAGCCCATATCCTGCTGAAGATAGGAATGAATGACGTCGGCGAGATCAACTCGGAAAGCATCAAGGCGCCGGCGAAGCTGATCTCAAACCTGCTATCCACCCCCGTAATTCTCGCCGCCATCCCCGTATATGCAGTCAGCAACATCGGCTGGATAGTGGTCCTCTCCCGGTTGAACCTCAGCGTCGCCTACCCGTTTCTCGCCTCGCTGTACATCTTTATCCCCGTCCTATCCATGCTGTTCCTATCGGAGTCGTTGTCGACTCAACATTGGATAGGCATACTCGTTATCGGCGCAGGCGTCGGAATCGTACTGAGCGCGGGCCTGGCATAGGAGAAGCCCTTTGAAGACGATCATTCTGGCTGGAGGTTTGGGTACCCGCCTCTCCGAGGAAACGGAGTTGCGCCCGAAACCGATGGTGGAAATCGGCGGGCGCCCGATCCTGTGGCACATCATGAAGACCTACGCACACCACGGCTTCAACGACTTCGTGATCGCACTCGGTTACAAGGGAGAGATAATCAAGCGATTCTTTCTCGATTACCGACTGATCACGAGCAGCCTGCGCGTCTCGCTCGGCGACGAGCAGGTCGACTGGTACATGGGGCACGAAGAGGACTGGACAGTCGACCTGATAGACACCGGTGCCGACACGCAGACCGGCGGCCGCGTTAAACGCCTGATCTCGCCCATCGAAAATGAAACGCTCATGATGACCTACGGCGATGGAGTCGTCGATCTCAACATCCGCGACCTGGTCGAGTTCCACCACGCCCACGGCAAGCTTGCGACCGTCACCGCAGTCCGCCCGCCTGCTCGTTTCGGCAGCCTGGCGTTCGATGGCGATCTGGTAACCGGGTTCGCCGAGAAACCACAGGCAGGCGAAGGCTGGATCAACGGCGGGTACTTCGTGTTCGAACCCGGGATCGCTGACTACATAGGCGGCGATGAAACATACCTTGAGCGGGAACCGCTCGAACGCCTGGCCAACGACGGTCAACTGGTTGCGTTCCGCCACAGCGGATACTGGCAGCCA
>JASLNQ010000012.1 GCA_030745955.1 Dehalococcoidia bacterium
TGGTTGTCCCAGCTCCTGTACGCACCCTCCCGGCCCGGGTCAACCACTTCCATCATGTTGTGATTCGGCAGGGCAGCGGCAAGGTGCGCCATGAAATCGGCCGAGCAGTTCATCATCGTCACGGGAATCTCGTAGGCGTAGCACATGTTCGCCACCTGTCGGGCACCGGTGATGCCCGAGTGGCCCGAGCCGACATTTGCGATGTCGATGGCCTGCTGCGATATCAGCGGGTACATTTGCCCGACATCGTTCAGGTTCTCGCCCGATGCAACCGCGGCCGTAATCCCGCGTGAGACCTGCCGCAGGCCGTCGTAGTCCCAGCGGCGCGCCGGCTCCTCGGCCCAGAACAACTCGAAATGCTCCTCGATCTCGTTGATATACCGGATCGCCTGCTTGGGAGACCAGTACTCGTTCGTGTCGATCATCAGGTAGGGGCGGTCCTTGTTTTTCCGGAACGCATCTCGCATGATCCCGATCCGCCGGAGGTCGTCCTCCATGTTCAGGCCGATCTTGATCTTGCCGCCGTCGACCCCCATATCCGCCATTCTCGAATAGAAGGCGTGCAACTCGTCATCGGAAAGGTTGTAACCGATATCAGATGCGTAGACCTTGGCGCGGCCCTCGCGGGCACCCAGCGTCTGCCACACCGGCTCGTCGTTCAACTTGGCCTTCAGGTCCCAGAGAGCGATGTCGATCGCGGCGATTGCCCCGTTCACTGCGCCCTCGTTGTTGCCTTTGTGGACCCAGTCGACCATGTCTTTCCACAGGCCGACCACGCCGCGCGGGTCCTTGCCCTCGATAACGTGGAACAGGCTGGCAACGGCGTCGTTTCCGGCCGGGGCCATGCCTGTCACGCCCTCGTCAGTCTCGATCCACAGGATCGCCATGCCCATCAGGTCGTCGCCCTGCGGGTAGTTCGAGTCGGCTATCGCCCGGTCAAGCTGCTGCGTGAATTTTTCCAGTCGGTATCCGGTGATTTTCATTTTGCCTGTCTTTGTTACTTCGTATTGCCCGGGCCCATAATTCGCAGTGCCCCGGGTGAGTGGGTGGCTGGACTGCCGTGCCTACTGGGTCTTCGATCCGTGGGCCGGAACGAAATGATCACCGTCCACCCCGGTAGCCGCTGCAGCCGCTTCTTCTGGCGTTGGAGGGTTGTCCCACAGACCTGAACCCGGTCGGCGGCCAAACGGCGATGGGCCCGCCGAAGCCGTTACCGACTCGACTTTCTGCCTGGCAAGGGCTTCGGGGTCGTAACCGACGCCGGTGCCCGGTCTGTCGCCGCAGATAGCCCAGCCATCGACGATCATGTTGTCGGACGTCATTACACCGTCGTCGGGAATCGGGCTCTGTACTTCGAGGGTGAGGAAGTTCGGCATACACGGCGCCACCTGTGCGTGGAGCATCCCCGGCGACCCGCCAAGAGTTACCGGAAGCTCGAAGCCGTAGGCGGCATCGGCAATTTGCAGGGCGCACGTTATGCCTGTCATGCCGGCACCGACCTGGACCACGTCAGCGGCCCGGTTGTGGAAGTAGGGGAGGAAGTCACCGAGCGTGTCGAGGTTCTCGCCGGCGCAAACGGGTGCCTTGATGGCGTCGGAGATTCGCCTTAGCCCCAAAAAATCCCAACGGCGCGCCGGCTCCTCGATCCAGGCGATGTCGTACTGCTCCTCCATTTCGCGCACCTTGCGAATCGCCTGTTTGGGGTTCCATACTTCGTTGGCGTCGATGTACAGCGAGGGCCGGTCGGTAACCCGTTCGAGCCCTTGTTTCATCCGGCCTATCCTGCGCAGGTCAGCATCCTGGTCGAGGCCGATCTTCAGCTTGCCCCCGGTGAACCCGTACTCGGTCGCCATCATGGCGTACCACTCTTCGACCTGATCGTCGGACTGTGGCGCGTCCATCCCCGATGCGTACGCAAGCACCCTGGGGTTTGAACCGCCGAGTGTTTTCCACAGCGGTTCGTCGTTGGCCTTGGCCTTGAGGTCCCACAGGGCGACGTCGAGGACCGAGATCGCATCGTTCATGATGCCGTCGTGACCGCCCTTGAATGCCCGGTCGACCATGTGTTTCCAGAGACCGGTGACGTGGCGCGGGTCTTCACCCATCAGCATGCCCTGGACCAGCGACCTGACCTGGGGTCCTGCACCACCACCGCCGAACGCGATTCCCGTGATGC
This sequence comes from Dehalococcoidia bacterium, assembly GCA_030745955.1. Next base: position 2,177 of record JASLNQ010000012.1, read on the forward strand.
CCTCATCGGTGAACAGCTCGACAAGGTTCGAACTGCCCCTGATCCGGCCGGAAGGCGAGTTTGCATCGCCCGTGCGCCTGTTCAGCGGGAATTCGTAGAGGGTTGAGGAATATCCGGTGATCTTCATTGCAGTTTCGCTTCGTCGCAAGTTGAGCCTGGTGGTTGATCGCGTTTCGCGGCCAGGTCCGTATCACGGCCCGACACAGCCGAGGCCAGCGTGGAACCTCGCTGGTGGCCCGAGTTTAGGCATCGAAAATATGCTGGTCAACGTCCGCGCGTGCCGGTGTCGTCCAATTGCGGACCCCGCGCCCGCACTCAACCACGCGTGCGTTAAACACTCGAAATCCGCACCGGGGCCAATCTGCCATAAATCGCAGTGCGTAAGTAACGTTGATCTACTGACAGAAGCTGCGCCCGGTTCGCATCGTCGAACCAGTGGGCATGTTCCATGTATTTTCGGAGTTCGAAATGCGTCGCCCGTCTCTGATAGCCCTCATAGCCGTTACCGTCCTGTTCGTTGGAGCCGCGCTGCCAGCCCGGGCAGCCGATCCCATCGGTGAAGACGGCGTGATGGTCGTCCTCATCGACGAGGGCGCGTCACCGGTACAGCGTGACCTCGACGTTGCCGAGACCGTTGGACTCACAATGGCCAGGGGCACCACGGCAGGCACGATCGCAGCTGCCTCGTACGGCGTGGAGACGAGTGAAATCGTGTTTGCCGACAGCGGCTCGGACGGCACACGGCTCGTCGACGATGTGATCGCCGGCGTACGGTCGATGGACATCGGGCCGGCGCGCTCCGACCAGTTTGCCGCACTCACCGATTCGTTCTCGTTCCTCTCCCGGATCGACGCAATTCCGGGATCGAGGGTTGCGTTCATCACATCGGGTCGAATTCTTGGCGAATCGGAGAACACCCGTGAGCGCCTCATAAGCGTGGCCGACCTGTTCGCCGCCGAGGGCTGGCTGATCGATGTCATTACTCTCCCCTCGACCGAACCCGTACTGCGTGACCTGATGAGCGGGCTGGCAATCGGCTCAAACGGTATGTTCTACGACACCGGCACGGCCGCCGGCCTCATCGCGGTGTTCGAGAACTACTCGCAGCTGAAGCTCACCCGCACCATGGACGTCGAGATGCACGACAACTCCGCCTCTATCGTGACTCTCGATATCGCACCGTACACCTCCGAGTTCTCGACGGTCTTCGTCCGCCAGCACGAGTCGGTCGATGTCGCCGTGTTCTCGCCCAACGGCACAAGGGCCACTGCCGAGATGGAAAATGTCGAGATACGGGAAACCCCGTCTGCCGTAATCGTCAGGATCTACTCACCCGTGCCGGGCAACTGGAGCCTCCAGGGCGTTGGCGTGGCATCGAAACTCGTTGCCGGCGTCGATGTCGACAACCCGCTCGTGCTCAGGCTGATCGAGCAGCCCCCGCTTCCGGTGGGCGAAACCGCGGTGATCGAAGCTGCGGCCTTCGCAGGCGAATCGCCCCAACTTCTCTCCGGAGCCACCTTCCAGGCGACCATCGGCAAGGCTGGCGGAACGACCGAGGTCGTCGTGCTGAACGACCGTGGCGAAGACGGCGACAGCTTCGCCAACGACGGAATCTACTCTGTGCAGCTGAGCGCCCCGAAGTCACAGGGCATCAACGATGTGTCGCTGGAGCTCTCATGGACCGACTACGCCGCCGTGCTCAGGAGCGATTCGGCCTACCGCAGCGAATCGTTCCCGACACTCAACCTGGTAGAGGTCTCGGATGTCGATACGACACCTGGCAAGCCCGTCATCGTTGCCCGCGTGCAGGTCTGGGTCGGCGATTACCCGTTCCTGGGGAGCCCGTCTGACATCAGGGCGGTGCTGAACGGCCCGGGCGGCCAGATCGAGGCAGACGTGCTGGCTGTCGATGAGCCGGAACCGGGCAGGGCGTGGGAATTCGATATTGCAGCGATCATCCCCGAGTCGGGTGCATACGAGGTCGAGGTCGTACTCGACAGCACCTTCGAGGGCCGTGCCTACACGCGGACTGCCCCGATTGCGACCAGCAACGCGGTCATCGTGGAAGAACCCCTGCTCGTCCTCGGAATGCCGCCCTGGGTCGCTCCCACTCTCGGTGGGCTACTGGTTCTCCTCGCCGGAATGGCGATATGGGCCCTGCGTAAGACTTCGCCATTCGGTTACATCGTAGATGACCAGGACCGCGTCGTTGCAGATTTCGCGAAACTCCACCGGAGCCTGTTCCGTGGACTGTTCTCAAAGAACGCCGTCAACGCCTCCGAGGTGGCCGACCTGCCGTTCGCCGGTGGAACCTTCAAATTCGGTGGCACACAGGTGAAGTTGATCCACAAGCGTGCACTTGGCGATCCCTCGATGCGGGTCAACAGCCGTCCGGCTGGTCCAGAGATCGAACTTGGCGAAAACGTGTGGCTCGGCGTCGGCGGTCGACTCCTCACCTTCCAGACCGAGCTTCCCGTCGTAGTCGCCGAGGTCACAGAGGGCGAAGACGACAGCGATGAAACCGATCCGGGAATCAGCGAGGTCGCGCCAGCTACCGCCGGCGACTGACCCAGCTCCAGACTGCCAACTGCCATCTCGAGCCGAACCCGGCGAACTACCCTCGTCCCGACCGGAGCGGAGGGACCCGGGGAGGTGTCGCGATACGGCAAGGATGACGTTCACCTGGCCCCTCGGAAGTAATGCCACATACATATAGACGGGCCGCTCATCGCGAGCGGCCCGTCCGTTATTCCTGGTTGAGCTAAAAACGGCCTACTTCTCGTTGATCACGACCGTCTCGATCATGTCGCCGGGATTGGGATCGCTCATCGGGTCGCGCTCCCGTATCGACTTCACGATATCCATCCCCTTCGTCACCTTTCCGAACACGGAGTGGTGGTTGTCGAGGTGGGGCGTAGGACCGAGCGTGATGAAAAACTGGCTGCCGTTGGTGCCAGGACCGGCATTCGCCATCGACAACACGCCCTCTGAACCGTGACGCAACTTTGGATTGAACTCATCGCCAAAGCGGTAGCCCGGTCCGCCGGTACCGGTGCCCGTGGGATCTCCACCCTGCACCATGAACCCCGCGATCACCCGGTGGAAAGTGGTGCCGTTGTAAAAGTCGGCCCTGGCCAGGTTAATGAAATTCTCGACGGTCAATGGGGCGTCGTTCGCAAACAGCATGATCTCGAACTCGCCACGCTCTGTCTTGAACGTCGCGGAGTACGATTTCGTTGTGTCCAGGTTCCCGGACGGTGGGCTCAGTTCATTCGGTGCCATGTGTTCTCCTGCGCAAATCATCCCGCTTCCGTTGAGATGAATGCTATCTAGCCTGCGTCAATGGTTATCGTTTCGATCTTGTCGCCGGGGAGCTGGTCGGTGGCCGGGTCCCGCAGCCGGATATTCAGCACGTTGTCCATGCCACTGACCACTTCACCGAAGACACTGTGCACGTCGTCGAGATGGGGAGTCGGACCAAAGGTAATAAAGAACTGGCTGCTGTTTGTATTGCGACCGGAATTAGCCATTGAGAGGATTCCCGCCTTGCTGTGGCGGCGGGTGGCGTCGAACTCGTCACGGAACCGGTAGCCAGCGCCACCTCCGCCCGTACCGTCGGGATCGCCGCCCTGGGCCATGAATCCGGAGATCACCCGGTGGAACGTCGTGTCGTCGTAGAAGCCGATCGTAGCGAGGTTGATGAAGTTCTCGACTGTCAACGGCGCCTCATCGTCGTAGAGCAGCACCTGGAAATCGCCTGCCTCGGTCTTGAACGTGGCGGTGTAGGTCTTCGACGTATCGAGCGCGCCTGCCGGCGCGCTCGGGTCGTCACCGGGCACGAGCATCTTCGCGCCACTCTGTGATCCACCGCCTCCGGCCGCCGCCGCCGCCGCAGTCGTGGCTGTCGGAGCGGGTTCCGGTTCGTCGTCGCTGCACGCCGCAAACACGAGCGATACAACCGTTAGCAGTGTGAATATTGCCAGCAACCGTTTCATTCTTATCTCCACCGGTGATTACGGCACATTATTCGCAATGTGCCCGGATTGAGTCTCACACGTTGATTCCCACACGATTTTTCACAGGCCGAAAAGTATATCCAACAACCCCGCGCAACCGGCTTCTCCCCGGCTTTATCCGGCCACTGGCGCACCTATAATGTCCGTCAATGTCTGCAACTGCGAACAAACCGTCAAATACAGCCGCAACCGCAAAACAGCTCCCGGGCGAGCGCCTTGTGGAGCTGTACCGCACGATGGTGCTAAGCCGATACCTCGACGAGCGCGTCTGGTTGCTCAACCGGCAGGGAAAGGCGGCGATCGCGGCGTCGGCACAGGGGCACGAGGCCGCACAGGTGGCCTGCATCGAGGCGACCGATCCCTCGAAGGACCACTACCTGATCTACTACCGCCAGTTCACCGCAATGATTGCCCTGGGCACCGAACCCGAAGAGATGCTCAGGGGTTTTCTCGCCAAGGAGGGTGAACCGCTGAGCGCGGCACGCCAGTTCCCGCTCCACGGTGCCCATCCACGCGTTGACCTGTTCAACTTCTCGAACGTGATCGCAACGCAGCTGCCACAGGCCGCCGGTGTGGCGCTGGCCGACAAGCTACGCGACTCCGACGCCGTTACGATCGTTTACTTTGGCGACGGCGCTGCATCGCAGGGCGACACCCACGAGGCGATGAACTTCGCGGGGATTCACAGGCTGCCGATCATCTTCTTCTGCGAGAACAACCGGTACGCGATCTCGGTGCCGCTCAGGAAGCAGATGGCGGTCGACGGCGTTGCGAGCCGGACCGCGGGCTACGGGTTTCCGGGTGTGCAGGTTGATGGCACGGATATCGTCGCCGTCTACGAAGCCACCCGGGCGGCGGTCGACCGGGCAAGGGCGGGGGACGGTCCGACCCTGATCGAAGCGTCGGTCGAAAGGCTCCTCCCGCACACGACTGATGACGACCACACGCGGTATCGGACCCCCGAAGACATCGCGCAGATGTCCGATCGCGATCCGGTTCAAATTGCCTCCGGCCTGCTCAGGCGCCAGGACCTGCTGACCGAAGCGGAAGACGAAGCGATTCACGCTGAAGCCAAAAAGCGGGTGAACATCGCGACCGACATTGTCGATGCCGAACCGTACCCGGGCGTCGAGACAATGTTCGATCACGTGACCGGTGCTGCCGATAACGAATCCGGCGAAAACGGCGGTGGCCAGCCGTAATGCCCGAGCAAACCGTTATCGAAGCCGTCAGGGACACCATGCGCGCCGAGATGCGCCGCGACGAACTGATGATCCTCATGGGCGAGGATGTTGGCAAGCGCGGTGGGGTGTTCCTGGCAACCGACGGGTTTATCGACGAGTTTGGCGAAGACCGCGTCATCGACACACCCCTGGCCGAGTCGTCGATATGCGGTGTGGCCCTGGGAGCCGCCGTCAATGGCATGCGCCCGCTGGCCGAAATCCAGTTCGCCGATTTCGTATGGCCTGCAATAAACCAGATCGTCGGCGAGGCTGCACGGGTCCGCTACGGCACAAACGGGGTGAAGACTGCACCGATGACGATCCGCGTTCCCTACGGGGGCGGCGTCAGAGGCGGCCTCTACCACTCCCAGAGCATCGAAGTACTGTTTGCCCACACGCCGGGCCTCTCCGTCGTTGCACCTGCCACACCGTACGACGCGAAGGGCCTGCTCGCTTCCGCGGTCCGTTCCGACGACCCGGTGATCGTCCTCGAGCACAAGCGGACGTACCGGCTCGTTAAGGGTGAAGTTCCTACAGGGGACTACACGGTCCCCATCGGCAGCGCCGAGATCAAGCGGCCGGGCAACGACCTTACTATTGTGACTTATGGCCTGATGTTGCACTACGCCCTGCAGGCTGCAGAAGCTGCGGCAGAACAGGGAATCGATGTAGAGGTGCTTGATCTGCGAACCCTGCGCCCGCTCGATTCTGATGCCATCGTTGCGTCGGTATCACGGACCGGCAAGGCGCTGATCGTCCAGGAAGACACGCCGGCGGTCAGCATTTCGTCGGAGGTGGCGGCGATCATCGGCGAACACTGTTTCTTCGACCTCGACGGACCGATCACCCGCCTGGGCCCACCCGAGATACCGCCGATGCCGTTTTCGCCGGTCCAGGAAGCCGCCTTCATGCCGTCGCCCGAGAAGATTCTTGCGGCCATCGCAGGGCTTGCGGAGCTTTAGCGATGGTGTTGAACGTTGAGCTCCCGCAGGTTGGCGAATCGGTCACCGAGGCAGTTATCGGCAAGTGGCTGAAGTCGCCCGGCGACCATGTCGAGAAGTACGACCCGCTGGTCGAGGTGATAACCGACAAGGTGAACATGGACGTCCCGGCCCCCGCTTCGGGAACACTCACGAAAATTATTGCGGTCGAAGGCGCTACCGTCCCAATGGGGTCGGTGATCGCCGAAATGGAGACACCGGGGAGTGCAGGGACAGCGCAAACACCCGGTGTGGCCGGGGGGCAAGGTGCCGTTGAATCCGAACCGTCCTCGCAAACCGGAACCGCAGCTTCTCCACCTGCAAATCGAATCGGGACGCTCGTTCAGGGTGCCAACGTAGGACCGACCGGGGGCGAGTTTGTTGACACCAGCCTTGGTGCGCCCGTGTCGTCCACACCCGCCGCTTCCGCTTCGGGCGACACTGCGAAATCATCGACTGGCCGAAAGCGGTTTTCGCCCGTTGTCACCCGGCTCGCCGCGCAGCACGGTGTCGATCTAAACACGCTAACCGGCACCGGCCTGGGCGGGCGGGTCACCAGGAACGATGTCCTGGCCGCCGTCGAGGCAGGGAATCTCAACAACGATTCGACCACGGAGCGGTCCCCGCAAGCGGGACAACTGTCCGGCGAAGACCGGGTGATCGAACCGACACCGGTCCGGCGCATGATTGCCGACCACATGGTGAGGGCCATGAACGAGATCCCGCACGCCTGGTCGGCGATCGAGGTCGATGTAACGGGGATGGTCGATTGGAGGGCTGCGAACAGACAACGGTTCGAACAGGAACACGGCGTCGGCCTGACGTATCTGCCGATCACCCTCCACACCGTGGCCGCGGCGCTGAAGCAGAACCCGCGGATCAATTCGAGCTGGCACGACGGGCAGATCATTCTCAAGGGAGCAATCAACGTTGGCGTGGCGGTAGCTGCCGAGGATGGACTGGTAGTGCCGGTCGTCCACACTGCTGCGAGCCTGTCGCTCCCCGATCTGGCAAAAAAACTCGGCGCAGTGATCGACCGGGCGAGAAGCGGGTCGATGACGCTCGAAGATGTCCGGGGTGGGACCTTCACACTCAATAACACCGGGGCACTGGGCTCGGTTTGGGGCGGGGCGATCATCAATCACCCACAGGCGGCGATCCTCACCACCGAGGCGATCGTGAAGCGACCGGTCGTGATAACCCGGGACGACACCGACGCCGTTGTCGTGCGCTCGATGATGAATATCTGCCTTTCGTTCGACCACCGCATCATCGACGGCGCCGAAGCATCGGCGTTTCTACAGACGGTGAAGAACGGTCTTGAGGCGATCGACCTGAACACAGATTTCGAATGAGCAGCCCGCCTGGCACTCCGGTCGACGGAATTGGCGCAAACGTCGACCCTTTGCCCGAAATGCGGGCCACATGGCTCGATACGGTCGACTACAACTCAGCGCTCGAACTGCAACGCGCGATGGCCGAAGCCCGGAAATCGAACTCGGTCCCTGACACCCTGTTGCTGCTTGAGCACCCACACGTGATCACGCTGGGCCGCAGGGCTGGCGAATCCCACGTTCTGTCGAATCCGGAAACGCTCAAAGCCGAAGGCGTCGAACTTCACGAGACCGAACGCGGCGGCGAAGCGACGTACCACGGTCCGGGCCAGCTGGTCGTCTACCCGGTGATAGATGTCAGGGCCGCTGGCCTTGGCCCGGTAAGCTACGTGCGATTGCTGGAGCAGACGGTCATCGAAACGCTCGACGAGTTTGGCGTGAATGCCCACCTTGTTGACGGTGAGACCGGCGTCTGGGTCGGCGGCGTGCCGAACGAGAAACGGCGAAAGGGAATAAACCCGGCAGGCAGGAAGATAGCCGCGATCGGCGTCCGAATCACCGGTGGCGTGTCGATGCACGGGTTCGCGCTGAACGTATCGACCGATACGAGCTACTTCAGGCACATCGTCCCGTGCGGCATGCCCGACCTGCCGATCACTTCCATCGAACTCGAAACCGGCGAGCCAGTTTCAGTGCTTGAGTGCGCCCAGATGGCCGCCGCTAAACTCGCTGCGAACCTGCGTCGGGACCTCGTGTGGTCCGAGCGGGCCGGACTGCCCGTTCATAGTTCGGACTGATCGCTATTCACGACGGGTAAAAACCTGCAAGTTCGGAGTCAGTCCACACACCGGCTGGGTGTCGCCCCCAACGCTAATCACACCTTTTTGCTCGATGATGCTTGTATCGGGGCAATAGCCCCGCGTCGTCCGAGCGCCCAGGACCCCAGGACCCCGATCGCAAGGTGAAGTCAGTTTTGGCTAATCCAGCAATTACCCGGCAATACAACCAGACAGAAGATTCACCGGCTGTAGGCGAATCCGATAGCCGTCACCTGCTACAACGCCTCCCATCGTTCGCCGCCGCCGCCACGCTTGCCATGTTGCTCGCAATGACCATTGCGACCGGGATCTCGATTCGCAGCATCAACCAGTCACAGAGCGACCTGCGGTTTGGGGAGCTTGTAGATACGGTTTCGATGGAGGTTGACGCCGAGTTCAACAAGAGTTTGAGCGAACTCGCTGCGATCAGGGGTTTCCTCGAGGCGACCGACCTGGTCTCGCCATCCCAGTTCCGTACATTTGCCTCTGCTATCGAACAGGAAAACTGGTCGGTCCACGCGCTTGGTTTCATCAAGAAGGTAAATGGCGACGACACAACCGAGTTCAACCGCATGATGTCGTCGCAGTTGGGTGACGAATTCATGCTGGAATCCGAAGGCCGCCGCGAGTATTTCCTTCCAGTTGCATACACCTACCCGGAAACCCTTGGAATCCTCAACCCGGGTGAAAACATGCTGTACCACCCGACGTACACGCCGCTGATGAACACGGCGCAGCTGGAGCGAAAGATGATCGCTTCACACCCGGTGCCATCGGCTTCTAACCCTCACGACCAGGCAGTGGTACTCGTCTTCACACCAGTGTTCAGCCCTGCCGTCGACGCGCTCTCAGAGCCAGAACTGAAGGGTTTTGGCACCGGGGTCTACCGGGTGGCCGATTTCCTGTCCGGACCTGTCGCGCGGGCCGGGCTGGGCGATATCAAGTTTCGGGTGGTCGACGTAGCCGACAGCGGCGTAGTTCAAGAGGTGTTCCCGGTCCCGAACGGATCGACAAACGAAAACTGGACTGGCGACACGAGTTTTGTGAGCAACCTGGGCCTTGCGGGCAGGAACTGGCAGTTGGAGTTCAACAAGCCCGCCGGGTTTGGCCTCAGCAAGCTCGAATCACAACTGTGGGTAATCGTGCTGTCGGCCGGTCTCGTGATCACGGGACTCGCGACGGTATCCATGTACTCGCTGATCGCTGGCCGGCAGACCGCACAATCCCGCCTGCAACTGCTCACAAGCCGGATGAACATCCTCCTGGACTCGGCGCTGGAGTCGATTTTGCTGGTCGGTGACGACGACAAGATCGTTTGGGCGAACCAGTCATACGCAAACGTGTTCGGGTTCACAGATCCCGATTCGATAATTGGCTCTGAGTGGGAATCGAGCCGGGTGGGTACCGGTGTCAAGTTCGAAAACCGCCGCAAGTACCTGCGCAGACTCTCCGAGATCAACAACAACCGCGAACTCGCCGTCACTTCAGAGGACGTGCGGATATCACAGCCCGAATCGCGCACCCTGTCGATGACTTCGGCGCCGGCCAGGAGTGGAACTTCGGAATACCAGGGCAGGCTCTGGGTTTTCCGCGACGTAACCAACGAAAGGATGGCCGACCGATCGAAGTCGGAGTTCATTTCGATGGTCTCCCATGAATTGCGGACCCCTCTCACCTCGCTCACCGGATTCATCGAGCTGGTTCTCGACGGTGCCGGTGGTGAAGTGAACCCCGCCATGGAGCGCATGCTGGTCAAGGCGCACACGAACGGCATCCGACTGAGCCGCCTCGTGGCCGACGTCCTTGATATTTCCCGACTTGAAACCGGGAACCTGGCGCTCGAGATGAGCGAGGTTTCGCTACAGGGCCTGCTCGCAGAACTCAGCGACTCGATGTGTCCACAGTTCGAGGAACAGCAACTCGAAATCAGCTGCAAATTCCCGTCGAACCTTCGCGCAGTCTGGGCCGATCGTGAGCGTTGTGCGCAGGTGTTCTCCAACCTGCTTACCAACGCCCTGCGCTACACCCCCGAGGGTGGCAAGGTCAGCGTTTCTGGCAAACTGGTTGGCGACCGCGTGGAGATCTGCGTCCGCGACACCGGTGAGGGCATTCGTCCCGAAAACCAGGCAAGGATTTTCGACAGGTTCGTCAGGCTTTCCAGGAAAGGGAGGCGCCCCCCGGGGAGCACCGGTCTGGGTTTGGCGATCACGAAGACCCTCGTCGAACTGCAGGGCGGCTCGATCCGGCTCGAGAGCGAATACGGCAAGGGATCGGCCTTCACGATATCGCTGCCAGTCGCCGAGCGACCCGAGTAAACACAGTTCCGGATTACCGCTCAAAGTCAGGCGCTACCGCCGGCCCCCACCTCTCGTCTCGACCACCGCGGAGGGACCCGGGGCGGTGTCGCGACGAAATCCGAGGGGCATTCACCGGGCATCGATATGAACCCCTTTCTATCCGATTCGTAGTATCGAACTGGACATTCTCGGGTAAGTGCAACGGGCAACGGCAGAATCAGGGCTGGCTGGATTATCGGACCTCGTCGCGCAGGGAAGTGATCCCTCCACTCCGGTCGGGATGAGGGTGAGGTGAAGGCGATTGGTAAGAGGGCGGCCGCGTCGAAATCCAAACCGCACCGGAACGCCCGGCCTGGTTCAAGCGTAAATGACTGGGCACCGGCCCTACGCGGCGGCCCGCTCGGAATTACCGAGTGGCCGAACGTACCGGTAACCGAACTCCCGCACCGTCTCGATGAGTGTCGGGCGCTTCGGGTCTTCCTCGATCTTGCCGCGGATGTACGAAATGTACAGGCGCACACTATCGGTCGATGTTTCGTCCGAGTTCGGTCCCCATGCCAGGTTGAGGAGTTGTGTGTGGCTCAGTACCTGCCCCGGGTGCCTTAGCAACGCGGTCAGCAAACGGTACTCGAGCGGTGAAAGTGAAATTTCGCTTCCACGCACTGTAACCAGGTGCGCCCGGTGGTCGATCATCAACACGGGATCGGCATAGATCTCTTCGTCCCGCTGAACGGGCGGCATTGAGGCCCGGCGCAGGTTGGCCTCCACCCTGGCCACCAGCTCGTTCTTGGAAAACGGCTTGACAATGTAGTCGTCTGCACCGACCTGCAGCCCCCTGACCCGGTGGGTTTCCGAGCCGAACGCGGTCAGGAAGATGATCGGGACATCCGACATCTGCCGGATTCGCTCGCACAACTCGAACCCGTCCATGCCCGGCATTTCGAGGTCGAGGAGCGCGAGGTCGGGCCGTGCCGTAAAAAAGCTCTTCAGGGCCTCTTCACCGCTCTCGGCTGCGATCGTCTCGTATCCTGCCATTTCAAGACGGGTTTGAACAAGCTCAAGAATGTCAGGCTCGTCGTCGACAACAAGAATTTTTGGAGGCATATAAGTCGGCCGAATCTCACTCACGTCGGTCGTTTTGGGGAACAGCAAAATCCCCACTTCTATTCAGAGTAGTTAACTACCGTGTAATTAACGTTCGTGTGAACCCCATGTTCATGTGAGTGTGCACCAATGGCCGCGGGTTGGTTTCCCGGCCCTATCGGTGCCGCTGGGAAATTCGTACTGGCAAACCCGATGCCGCTCTATGTCGTATTGTATTTGGTCACCCGTAAACACCGGGCGTTCAATACAATCCCACTCCAACAGTCAACGGAGAGCGCTCTGAACGGCACCGCACAAGCCAGAATTCTGGCGATCGTGAACAACCGCCAGTGGGCATTGGTACTGGCTGGAATCGCATTACTGCTGTTCACTGCCTGCTCATCGCCTCCGCCTCCGGTTGCCGAGTTCACTGCAACGACCGAAGGCGGCAACGCACCGCTCGAAGTTTCGTTCGTTCTTGGCGAAATTGCCGATGGCGATAGTTTCAGCTGGGACTTCGGCGATGGCACGGGCAGCGATGAAGCCGAACCAGCTCACACCTTCCAGGATGTCGGGGAATTCACCATTCGCCTGACTGCCACGAAAGGTGACCAGACGGCCACCGCTGAAACCACCGTTTCGGTCGAGCATGGCGAGGCGGGTTGGGTCGTGATCGATGGCGGAGCGGATCCGTTGCTCTCTGGAGAAACCACCCGCTTCAGCGCGACTGCGTTCGACATTCTCGGAAACCCGGTTGTCGATCCGGCATTCACCTGGAGTGCGGACCCCGCAGCCGGTGAAATCGACGGATCGGGAAAGTTCACTGCCGGGATCGGGCTCGGGGATTTTAAGGACGCGATTTCGGTTGAGTTCGAGCGACTCGGCACGGTCGTCACCCAGAGCGCCGGGGTAGAGATCGTCGTCGGGCCGCTGCATGCCATATCAGTCGAGCCGAACGAGCTGGATATCAGGGTTGGCCGTACACAGACGATCAGCGTGCGTGCGGTCGACGAGGCCGGCCACCAGCTTGATTCGGTGCTCACACTCTTCACCGTGATGCGTGGTGACGACTCGATAGATTCGACGGGGTACTTCACCGCGGGCAACATGGCATCCGATGGCGACTCGGAGTTGATCTCAGTTGAGGTCGAACTGGACGACCAGGTGATCGAGGCGACGATATCCGGGTCCGTCCGCCCCGGGATCCTCGACCAGGTGCACGTTTCCAGCCTGCCCACCGCGATGAAGGTCGGTGAGTCGGCCCAGTTGACGGCATTCGCAACCGACCGGTTCGGGAACGAACTCGAACTCGATGAGCTGCGCTGGACGGTAACCGGGACCGACATCGGATCGGTGACCGCCTCCGGGCTGTTCACTGCCGGCACCGCGGCAGGAGCGTACGTCGAAGAAGGCCCGACTGCACGCGGGGTCCTGGCCAACATCGAGTCAGCGACCACGGCCCCGGTAACCATCGTGGCGGGACCGGCTGCATCGATCCAGATCGTCCCCGATGGCGATTCGGTACCCATCGGAGCGGGGTCACCGTTCGAGGTCGTGGCGCTCGACGCACACGGCAACGTCCTCGAAGTCGACGAAGCGTTGTACGAATACGAGTATTCAACAGCCGGTCGGGGCGACCCGATCGGAGTGTTCATCGCCGGTTACGAGCTGGGCGATTTCGAAAATGCCATCACCGTCACCCTGCCAGCAGGCGTTGCCGGGAATGACAACGAACTGGTGGCGCAGTCCGACATGACAATCAGGCAGCGCTCGGCAAACATCCTCGCGGTCGAGGTCATCGACCAGGACGGCGGGACGATCCTGTTTATCGACCTCGAAACCGCCCAGCTGAGGCCCGCCGACCCCGGCTTCCTGAACAACGGGTCAGTCGAACTCGCACCGTCGTGGTGGCCTGACGGATCACGCCTCGTCTACTCCACCGATCTCACCGGCACATTGCAGACCTACACGCTCGACCTGCCGACCGGGGAAATCGTCCAACTGACCGATGTCGAGGGCGGGGCGACGATGCCAGCGATCTCGCCAGACGGCAAATCGATCGCCTTCGTGCACCTTACCGAAACCGCCTGGCAACTGTATGCAGCACCGATTCCACCCAACGTTGCGACCAACCCGATTACGCTGGAAGACGCCACACGCGTCAGCACCGACGATGCTATTCAGTACGTCCTTCCCTACTGGTCGCCCGACGGTACGCAACTGCTCGTAACCGAGAACACCCAGGAGGGGCTGGTTCGCATGTCGCGATTCGATCTGCCGTCGGGGACCGGGGCCGAAACCCTGGGCCCGTTCGGGACCGTCGGGTTTGGCTGGACCGTCGATGGCACCGGCGTCCATTTCGGTCTGACAACGAACGAAGGCGGCCTGGAACTGGGCACCCTCGAGCTGGCGACGGGTGAGCGAACCTATATCGAATCCTCGATCGATTACCTGGTGGCAGCGTGGGCACCCGACGATTCCGAACTTGCGGCGGTCGACTCGCTCATCGGCGCCGGGTGGCTGCTCGATTCAGACGGCACAGGATTGCGGCGTGCCATCGGTTCAGACGAGTTCCCCACCCAGATGTCCTGGCGGCCAAAGGAATACGGAGACCCGGTCGCAACTCCGGCCCCGGACCCTGGCGCAGATGGTGCGCCCGCGATGCTGGCAGCCGGCGACGCTCCAGCGGCGCCAATCGGGGTCCTGGACACAAGCCTGGACTACACGGCGGTAATTTCGACCGAACTGGGTGACATCACGATCGAGCTGTACGACGACCTTGTTCCTCTGACGGTCGAGAACTTCATCAACCTTTCCCGCATCGGCTTCTACGATGGAGTGCAGTTCCACCGCGTTGTCGAAGGCTTCATTTCCCGCATTGTTCAACTCGGCGGCGCTTTGGCCACAGCCGGCAGACAGAAGCACCAGAAGGACAACAGCTACGATAACAGGCTTCTTTGACCTCACCGAATCATGCCTCACCTGGCGTTGCTTCACGGTTCCCGAACCAGGGGACCGCTCGATCCGGTATCAACTCTCCCGCGATCAGAGCTAGCAATGCGACCAGCAAGAA
>JASLNQ010000130.1 GCA_030745955.1 Dehalococcoidia bacterium
GCGAAGCGGAGTGGAGGGACCTCGGCGGATTCACCTGGCAGTTCAACCGACACCCCGTGCCGCGCGCGACCCCACACCAGATCCCTCGGCTCCGATGACAGCGCTCGGGACGCGTTCATCGCAGTCGCGAAGATTCACGCAGCTGCTGTCGTCCTACCGGTTTAGCCATTCGATGGGTTCAGGGTCGGCGTAGCCGGAGAGTTCGACGTAGGCGTTGCCAGAAATCGGCTGACTGTTCTGCGTTCCTCCCAGCCAGGCCTTGCCTTCCCAGTAGGTCGAAGCGGCGGGAAGGCCGCCCTGCACTTCTTGGTCGTTCTCAACCGGAATGAGTACCAGGTCCATCCCCAGCGAGTCGATTTCCAGCGCCCACCCCGATGGATAAGTGGCACCGGTGGTGGGACTGGTCCACTCCCCTCCCGGCACGACTCGAATGCCATCGGTTTCGCTCCGGAGGCCCTTCACATCGCCCTCTGGCGACATGTAAGTGCCGTAGGTATCCGCAACCCGGCCATCGATCCCGCGGTTCTCTGTGATCATCAGCGATGCGCCATCATCGAGCTGGACGGCGAACCACTGCCACCCCGCGGGTTTGCCCAGGACGAAGAAGTCGCCCCACTGGTGGTCGAACCACGCTGTACCTGTCACCGCGAATTTCTCACCGCCGATCACCAGTTCGCCCACCGCCGACTGGCGCGGCCACGAGTAGTAGTAGGTTGCGCCGGCTTCTGTGGGCAGCCACCCGATATCGTTGTGGAGCATCACCGGGGCCGTTGCCTCGAGTTGGAGCGAAAGTTCAACATCGCCGTCCGTCCCGGTAACACGGTGATTCCCGGCGATAGGTGAGATGTCCAAGACCCAATTGGTAATCGCCACGGTCATCGGTCCGTCACCAACTGTGCGGAAGCCCGCCTCGGCCCTCGATGCCGTGTGGTGCTCGCCGGTCTCTACGTCGAGAATCCCCAGTTGCGCCACCAGGTTCGGTTCGCCGATAGAGTCGTCCGCCTTGAATACGACGAAATGGAAGCCAAACTCCCGCCCGGATTCGGATTCCAGGTGTCCGCTGTAGTACCACCATTCGAGCCGGGAATCGTGGGCGAGTTCATCGTGTGCCAGATCGATCGGAGCAGGTGTGGCCGTGGGGTCGGGAGTGGCGCCCTCGGGGACCTGTCGCGGGTCGATCGACGTTACACACCCCGCTGCAACGGCCACGAGCGCGAACAACAACAACGGCAACACCAGTTTCGAATATCGAAGGCCCCGGCGGCTAGGTATCGTGCTTCACCTCCGGGAGGAGACGGTCGAGCCAGCCCGGTAACCACCAGTTCCAGGGTCCTGCGATTCGCATGATCGCTGGTGCGACGAGTGCCCGTACGAGCGTCACGTCTACAAACACCGCGATCGCAAGGCCCAGGCCGATCGCCTTGACCACAACCACGTCGGCAAGCACGAAACTCCCGGCCACGACGATCAGGATTCCGGCCGCACCGGTGATGATCATCCCGCTTTTCTGGAGTCCCTCAGCGACCGCCGTTTCGTTGTCGCCGGTGCGCTCGTAGGCCTCGGCGACGCGTGAAAGCAGGAAGATCTCGTAGTCCATGCTGAGACCGAAGATGATTGCGAACAGCAGTACCGGCAGCGTGGCTTCGATGACGCCCATCGCCTCGAAGTTGAGCAGCCCGCTGAAGTGGCCCTGCTGGAACACGAACACGAGCGCGCCGTAGCTGGCGAGAATCGAGAGCACATTCAAGACGACGGCTTTGAGGGGCAGTAGCACCGACCTGAACAGGAACATCAGCGACAAGTATGTGACGATCAGCACCACGGCGATGATGACCGGGAACTTGCCGTAGAGCGAGTTGACGATATCGGTGATTTCACCTGCACCGCCATCGACGTGGAGCGTGCCGCCGTTCCGGGCCGGGGGCACGAGCGAACGGATGTCGGTTACGAGTTGCCGTGTTTCGGGCCAGAAGGGGTGCAGATCGCTCTGGACGAGGAACAGGATTGCCCCGTCACGGACGGTCTCCCGCACCAGCCGGGCGGTGGTTACATCGGTGATCGATTCCGGGTACCTGTAGAGGAGTTCGTACTGGTCGGGTCCGAAGGTGGGATCGAGGTTGACGATGCTGGTGACCGACGTCACGCCATCGAGGCGCTCAAGCTCACGGCCGATGGCGTAGGCGGATTCGAGGTTGCTGCTTGCGAACGGATCTCCGTTTTCAGTACCACCATCGTCAGCGTCTCCAGGCGCTTCGTCGCCAAACGTGTACGCGACCGGAATTACCGTCCTGAGCGCGAAACCGAACTCTTCTCGCAGCACGTCGAACCCACGACGTGATTCGAGTGAGTCGGGGAGGATCGTGGCGTCGACGCTGCCGAGTCGCATCGACATCGCCGGCACGGCGAGCAGGACAAGTACCGTGACGGTCGGTAGCAGCACCATCCACGGACGCCTCATCACCCAGTGCGACAGCGGTGCCCAGAACCCGTTCCGCTTCGACCAGTCGGGTCCGATCCTGAACCGGTTGATGCGGGTCCCAAGTATGGCGAGTAGCGCCGGCATGAGCGTCAGGGCTGCGAGCAGGGCCGCTGAGATCACCGCGACGGCACCGAGTCCCACCGACCGGAGCATCATTACATCGAAGGCGATGAGGCTGATCAGTCCGATAAGGCTGGTCACGGCGGAGAACAAGATTGCTTTCCCGGCGTGCGAGTGAGCGCTCAAAGCAGAAGCGCCAACCTGCTTGCCGTTGCGCAGTTCTTCCTGGAACCTCGATGTGTAGAAAAGCGAGTAGTCGATGCCGATACCGATACCGAGCAGCGAAACGATGTTCAGGGCGAAAACCGACATATCGATGCCCTGCGACATGAAGAAGACGATCCCCAGCCCAACCAGCACACCGCCGCCGCCGACCGCCGCGGGCAGGACCGCGGCGACCAGCGTTCCGAATACGAGTAGCAGGGTCAGTGTCGCGACCGGGAAGGCGACCGACTCGCCCCGGCGGAGGTCCTCCTGGCTTGCAAGGGAGATATCGCGGTAGAGCGCCGGACCACCGGTGATAACCAGTTCGAGTGGTCCCGGCTCGACATCCCCGGTGACCGTTTTGAGGAATTCGACCGATTCTTCCAGCTCGATCGTTAGCCCCGCGGTGACGTGTGCGGTGTTACTGGTCGATGAGACCCTTTGCGGATCGTCGAGGTGGGTGGTGACGTAGGCGACTTCCTCGTATTTGTCGAGGTTGCCGACCGCGTTGTCGACCGCACCGGAAAACCGCGGATCGAAGGGCGACCATTCGGGGTGGCTGAAAACGAACTCGACCGACAGGGTCGAGAGTTCAAGCTGCTCCTGCAGGACTTTGCGGGCCTTCACGGACGGGAACGATTCGTTTGAGAATCCGCCCGGTTTCAGGAACTCCTGGGCACGGGGGGCGAAGGGTAGTGCGGCGAGGATCACCGCGGCCCATGCCGCAAGGACCAGGTATTTTCGTCGCACTGCAAACGCGCCGATGGCTGTGAGCATTTATGAAGTGTGACCCTGCACCCGGCATTTCTCTACCTGTTGAAGACCCGGGTAGGAGGTACAGGTGTCGGCATTCCCCCTACCCGGCCTCCGGTTGTTCCGGTGCACCGGACGGTCAAATGATGACAGGCGGGCCGTTAACGCCAACCGGGCTGCCCGTAACGATGCGGGCAGCCCGGCCGAAGATCGAATTCCTGTCAGGGTTTAGTCTTCGGAGGAATCAGGAGAATCTTCCTGCGCCTCGCCGTCGGCTCCAACGGCCACTCCGTCTTCGATAGTCGAGTCGTCCTCGACGTGTCCGTTGCCGTTGCCGTTTTCCAGCAGTGCCGGATCGATCTCGGCGCTCGCTTCTCGCATTTCTGCTATGACTCGAATGGCCGATATCTTGTCGCCCGATTCGGGCACCTGGATCTTCACACCCTGGGCGATCCGGCCGGTCGACCTGATCTCGCCAAGGTTCGTGCGAATGACCTGTGCCTTCTCGGTTACCAGGACGAGCATGCCGGTTGAGTCGGTCCTGATAAGCTCGCTGACAACGGCTGAATCGGCGACCTTGCCGGTCTTCGTCGTCACCTTGAGGGTGATCAGGCCCTTACCGCCTCGGCGTTGCTGTGTGTAGTGGCGCAGTAGCGACAGTTTGCCATAGCCCTTCTGGCTGACGATCAGGAGGAAACCGGCGTCATCGACTACGTTCATCGAAACGATTTCGTCCTTGTTCTGGACCGCCATGCCTTTCATGCCACCGGCAGCTCGCTGGCGTGGGCGGACCTCCGACGACTTGAAGCGGATGGAAAGGCCTTCCTTCGAGACGAGGATCACGTCCTCATCTTCGTTGGCAAGTACGGCGCCTACCAGGGCGTCGTCGCCCTTCAGGTTGAAGCAGCGCAGACCGCTGCGGTTCATGTTGCGCAGTAACGGCAGGTGCATGCGCTTGACCTGCCCCTTCTTTGTTGCCATCACCAGGTAGGTGTCTTCGAGATAACTCGAAACGGCCACGACTGCGTGGACCTCTTCACGCGGTTCCATGTTGAACCCGAGGTTCTGGACCGGAGTCCCGCGGGAGTTCCTCGATTGATCGGCGGGGAGCTCGAATACCCGTGATGCGAACACACGGCCCTGGTCGGTGAAGAACAGCAGGTAATCGTGGGTGTCAGCTATCTGGAGGTGCGGCGTGACGTCGTCTTCCTTGGTCATCCGTTGACCACGCACGCCCTTACCACCCCTGTGCTGTTTCTTGTACGTATCGAGCTTCACCCGCTTCACGTAACCGTTGCGGCTCAGCGTGATAACGACTTCTTCGTGGGGTTCGGTGTCTTCCCGGCGCCAGTCGCCCAGTTCCTCAGGGTGAACCTCGGTGCGTCGCTCGTCGCCGTACTTCCGCTTGAGTTCGTGCGTTTCCTTGCGGACAACGGCGAGAACTTTCGCGTTGTCGGCCAGCAGCTCCTCGAGCTCCATAACCAGTGTCGTTAGCTCGTTGTACTCGTTTTCGATCTTCTCCCGTTCAAGAGCGGCCAGGCGACGGAGTTGCATGTCGAGGATGGCTTGAGCCTGGATCTCCGACAGGTCGAACTCGGTCATAAGGTTGCTGCGGGCTTCCTCAACGTCGGCCGATGCCCGGATCAACTCGATTACACGGTCGAGGTTGTCGATCGCAATTCGCAGGCCCTCAAGAACGTGCAAACGCGCTTTGGCTTTTTTCAGATCGAACTCGGCGCGCCGGCGAACGACCTCGACACGGAATTCGAGGTAGTGGCGGAGCGCCTGCTTGAGGGTGAGTACCCGCGGCGTGCCGTCGACAAGGGCGATCATGTTGACCGAGAACGAGTTGCGGAGGTTGGTGTGTTTGTACAGGTTGTTCAGCACGACCGGAACGTGGGCGCCCCGGCGTAGCTCGAGGACGATCCTCATACCCTTGCGGTCGGATTCGTCCCGCACCTCGCCGATACCTTCGATCTTGCGTGCCTTGATGAGGTCTGCGATCTTCGCGACCAGGTTCGCCTTGTTGACCTGGAAAGGTATTTCGGTGAAGACGAGACGCTTTCGGTCCTGGCGCTGTACGTCCTCGATCGCATGCGTGGCCTGGACCATCACTCGCCCACGGCCGGAAACATATGCGTTCCTGATGCCCTCCTGTCCCCATATGTGGGCACCGGTCGGGAAGTCGGGGCCTTTCACGAACTGCATCAGGTCGTCAACCGAGGCGTCCGGGTGGCCAATCAGGTGGACGACGGCATCGCAGATTTCAGCAACGTTGTGCGGTGGGATATTCGTCGCCATTCCGACAGCGATGCCCGATGCGCCGTTCACCAGCAACGCGGGCAGTCGCGCCGGGAGGACCGTCGGCTCTTTCAGCGACTGGTCGAAGTTCTCTCCCCAGTCGACGGTGTCCCTGTCGATATCGCCGAGCATCATCTCCGTTATCGAGGCCAGGCGGCACTCTGTGTACCGCATCGCCGCCGGCGGGTCGCCATCGACCGAGCCGTAGTTGCCCTGACCATCGACAAGCGGGTAACGCAGCGAAAATGGCTGGGCCATCCGCACCTGGGCATCGTAAACCGACTGGTCTCCGTGCGGGTGGTACTTGCCAAGCACTTCACCGACCAGGCGTGCGCTCTTCTTGTATGAAGAGGTCGGGCGCATGCCCTGGTCGTGCATTGCGTAGAGGATCCGCCGTTGAACGGGCTTGAGACCGTCGCGCACGTCGGGGAGCGCCCGTGCCACGATCACACTCATCGCGTAGTCCAGGTAGGACGCCTTCATCTCGTCTTCAATGCGGATGGGCCTGATACTGCCGAGGTCGCTATTGACCATAAATCTCTCCAGCTAAGTGGTTACGTCGACTCCGGGGCGCGCCGAGATCGAAAAACATATGTCCTAACGATACGCTTTCCCATGCGTGCGCGCAATGCACGCGCG
>JASLNQ010000131.1 GCA_030745955.1 Dehalococcoidia bacterium
GGTGAACACCAGCGGCATATAAGCCTGTTTTTCGATTCCGATGCCGTGTTCGCCCGAGAGCGCACCGCCGGCCGCAACGCACGCCTCGAGAATCCGGGCGCCCGCCAGTATCGCCTGCTGGACCTCGCTGGGATTTCGCTCGTTGAAAAGGATAGCCGGGTGAATATTGCCATCGCCTGCGTGGAAAACGTTGGCGACCGTCACGTCCAGTTCCGCGGCGATCTGGTCCACCTGCTGCAACACCTCTCTCAGTTTCGTCCTGGGCACCACGCCATCGACGAGGTAATAGGTCGGTGAGATGGTCCCGTAGGCTCCAATCGCACCCTTTCGGGTCTCCCACAGCTTCACCCGCGCCGCTTCGTCGTTGGCCTCTCGAATTTCCATGGCGCCGTTGGCGTTGCAGATCTGGAGCACCTGCTCGGTCTGCTCCTCGACCGATTCCCTGAGCCCGTCAACCTCGACGATCAGCACCGCTTCTGCATCGGCCGGGTAGCCGGGGTGATAGAACGGCTCAACCGCGTCGATTGTCTTGCGGTCCATCATCTCGAGGGCCGAAGGCACCATTCCCGCGGCGATCACGTCGGAAACGGTCTGGGAAGCGGCGTCCATGGTGGTGAATGCCGCAAGCATGGTGTGCACGGCTTCAGGCTTGGGCAGCAGGCGGACGGCCACCTTGGTCACGATGCCAAGCGTTCCCTCGGAGCCTACGAACGCCCCCCGCAGATCGTACCCGGTCGATTCGCGCTCCGAGCCGCCGAACCATGTCAGCGATCCGTCGGCAAGCACAACCTCGACACCCAGAACGTGGTTCGTAGTTACGCCGAGTGCCAGGCAGTGCGGTCCGCCGGCGTTCTCGCCTACGTTGCCGCCGATAGTGCAGGTCTTCTGGCTTGCCGGGTCGGGCGCGTAGTACAGGCCTAAATGACTGACCTGCTCGGACAGGTGGAGGTTGATCATGCCCGGCTCGACGATGGCAACCCGGTTTTCGGCATCGACCTCTATGAGATTGGTCAGCCGGGTGAGCGCAAGCACGACCGAGTCCCGCAACGGAACCGCACCGCCGGAAAGGCCGGTGCCGGCACCGCGGGCCACGATGTAGGCGCCGTGCCGGTTTGCGATGCGGACGACTTCCGAGACCTCCTCGGCCGTGCGGGGTAGTACGACAGCCTGCGGGATCGCCCTGTCGATCGACCCGTCGTACTCGTACACCAGCAGGTCTTCCGGCTTCGAGATCACGTACCGGTCGCCAACCACCGCAGCAAGGTCGGAAACTATCGAAGAGCTTGAATTAGTCATGGAAGCATTATGACACCCGTGGCGATATCGATAGGTCCTCCAGCCCTTCCAGGGAGGGAGTCAGATGGCGAGTCAGACCAACTGCACCCAACCCAACTATGCCATCCTCAGGCGCTTGAAGGACGGCAGGAAACGCTCAACCTCATCCAGCGCGCCTCTGCTGCCACAGCTTGATTTCCCGACCGAAGTGAAGCGAAGTGTAGGGACCTCGACGCATTCACCCCTCACTTCAGGTTGCATCGTATACGCCTTCTGTCGGGTGCTGTCGGCCGCGAGGTCCCTCCGCTTCGGTCGGGAAATCGAGTATCGGCGTGGGTCGATTGCTTGAAACAGTATCCCTAGAAAACCGTTCCGACGCCCGTCACGTTGCGGACTATCTCACGGTCTTCCTGGTCCTGCACGATCTTTGCCGTGAGTGCGTCCGGATCACCCCACTGGTCGAGCAATATCTTCAACAGGCGTTCCTGCGCCTCCGCATGCTCGACAGCACCTGCCAGGTTCGTGAACTCGCCCGGGTCGGCGTCAAGGTCGTACAGCTCCAGTTCTGGCGGGTCGGCATGTCCGTAACAGAGCTTCCAGTTTCCCGACCTCACCATGCCCATCGCACGGTCGGTGCCATGCGCAAAATGCTCCGATATAGCCACATCCCGCAGCCCCGACGTATCGCCGTTTAGCGCAGGCAACAGCGACTGGCCGTCAAGTTTCCACCTGGAAATGTCAATTCCGGCGAGTTCGAGAATCGTGGCGACGGCATCGACATTCGAAACCGCCTCGGCAACACGTTGACCGCCCGAAAACACACCGGGCCACGAAATCTGCAGGGGCACGCGGGCCGACTGCTCGTAGAAGCACATCTTTCGCCATAGCCCGTGTTCACCGAGCATGTCGCCGTGGTCTGACGTGTGGACGATCACCGTGTTCTCAGCGAGACCTTGTTCTTCAAGCGTGTCGAGCAGGTGTCCGATCTTGTCGTCAAGATACGTGCACAGGCCAAAGTAAGCGGCGCGGGCGCGGGCAACCTCGCCAACCGTCCAGTCGCCGTCCAGCCCGAACATCCGGCGCAGGCGCTGTGCCGACAGTGGCAGGTCGTCCAGGTGCCCGGCTGGGAGGTCCGGCATATCGAGGTTGTCCGGGTAGTACTTCGAAAAATACGGCTCGGGGACGATGAAAGGGAAGTGCGGTGCAATGAACCCGACGCACATGGCGAACGGCTTTTCATGGCGGGCCGGGTCGGAAAGGTACTCAACCGCCGACTTCTCCATCGCATCGTCGGCCTCGATCATCGGGCTGACACCCGGGTTGGCTGCCCTGACCCCGTCCCAGTCCTCTGTTGCCTTCGGGATCCCGTCCGACCACCTGAAGTGACCCAGTGGCGCCTCGATGTGCGGGTCTCTCGAAAGCTGCCGGTCAAAGCCGTGCAGCGGATCGGGGCCTACGAGGTGCATCTTGCCGTTCAGCGCAGTGTCGTAGCCTTCGTTGCGGAGCAGGTATGGCCATGTCAGGCGGTCGACCGGCATCGGCTTCGAGTTGTCCCACACCTCACTCGTCGAAACGTACTGGCCCGTCATGAACGACGCCCGCGACGGTATGCACAACGGCGAGTTGCAGTAGTTCGCATCGAACGTGACCCCCTGCGCGGCGAGACGGTCCATGTTCGGCGTCTCGACGATCGGGTGGCCGTACGTCGACGAGAACTGCGCCCCGTGTTCGTCGGACATGATCACGAGGAAGTTGGGTTTCTTGTCCATTCCATTCCTTCGCTGAGCCTTCCGTCGTCTTCCAGGAACACCTTTCCCGGTCGAACTGCCTACCGCAAGCCGGTCCAGCAAACAGGTTTGCGGCAATTGCCACCTATGGTGTCACCACCGCCCGCGTCACTTCGCTGCCAGACTGCCTCCCCAGCCACTCGGCCGTCTCGAACGCCTTGTCGATTTGGTCGAGCGGGTACTGGTGCGAAACGACGTTCATAAGCGGGTATTTGTCGGCGGTCCGCTCCAGGAAGTCGATGGAGTTCGGGATGATCCAGGGGTCGTAGTGCTGAATGCCGTAGAACCTGACCTGGTTCGACACCATCTTCTGGACATCGATCTGTGCGATTGAGTTCGGAGAGATGTGGCCGACCTCGAGATACGTGCCCCTCATCCGTACCATCTGCAGGCCCTCTTCGACAACGGCCGGGAAGCCAACCACCTCGATCACCTTGTCGGCGCCGATGCCGTCGGTCAGCTCCTTCACGCGGTCGATACGCGATTCGGGAGTGTCGTACTCGTTGAGGTCGATCGTGTGAGTAGCACCGCACTGCCTGGCCAACTCCAGGCGGGGCTTCTGGCCGTCGATGACGATCACCTTCGATGCCCCGAGCTCCGCGGCGACTGCGGTTGCGTTCACACCGAGTCCCCCTGCGCCCTGGACGACCACGTTGTCGCCAAGTTTCACGCCACCGAGGTGCATCGCCTCGTAAACTTGCGCCAGCGCACAGTTGATCGGGGCCGCTGCTGCGTTGTCGATCGACTCTGGCAACTTGAATACATAGTGCGGGCTGCGCAGGTAGTAGTACTGGGCGAATCCACCGTTACAGACTGGCCATTCGTCGAGCGGCTTGCGGCCCATGCGGAACTTGCAGCCACCGAACTCACCACGCAGGCAGTTGTAGCAGCGGGCGCAGGGGAAGAAATACGAATACGCCACACGGTCGCCTTCTTTGAGCGTCCGGCGGAGTGAATCGGTGGTGATCTTGTTGCCCAGCGCAGCCACCTCGCCCATCATCTCGTGACCGAACACGAACGGCTCGCGCGCTGGAGCGTCTTCGGGTATTCCGTCACCGCGCCAGATGTGGAGGTCCGACCCGCAGACACTCGTCGCCCGGACGCGTATCTGGATGGCGTCGGGTTCGAGCTCGGGCAACGGCAGCTCCCGCATCTCCCAACTGTGGTCGGCGTCGTGCCAGACTGCTGAAATTCCAGTTTCTACCATCGTTATCTCCTGGTGCCCGTGAAAACTGAGGTCTCGCTAATCCGGGAAAACCCGGCCGCTCCCCGAAGCAGGGAGTCGTGATGGCAGCTAACTTATTCCCGTTACAGCCGACTCACAAGGGGAATTTCGGAGTGTCTACCCACGCCCGGACATTTCTTGAAGTTTTTTGCGATTTGAGGTGAGAGGGCAGTGTGAGTGCGGTAAATTCCGTTTCCTTATTGAAAGAGCGATCGGATGTTTATTTCCTTCCCCCTCGTGGAGAAGGAGTCAGAAGCGCAGAACGTGGGGCGAATCCTCCCCCGCACAGCGCATGGTTTTGAGATAGTTACCTGGACACTCAAATAACAGGGCAAGCGGAGACGCATGACAACGACAGGATGGCGATCACGGGCTGGCACGACTTTTCAAATCGAGAAACGCCCGGCTTCGGGCTCACGTGGGGTTGTGGCCACCAACCACCCCCTCGGCGCAGCCGCCGGTAGCGAGATGCTGCTCGTCGGCGGAAATGCCATCGACGCCGCGATAGCCTCGCTCTTCGCGCTCACGGTGGTCGAGCCCATGATGGTCGGCATCTTCGGCGCTGGACACATGAACGTACGTCTCGCAGACGGCGGGCACCACATAATCGACGGCTACGCAACTGCCCCGGGCGCCGCGACCGAAGACATGTACACACCGGTCGCCGACTCGGGACCCGATTACCTCAAGACCGTCGACGATCTCAATTCAATCGGGCACCTTTCACACGGTGTGCCCGGCACCCTGAAAGCATGGACAGAGGCACTTGAGAGATGGGGCACCATCCCCCTTGCCGACGTGATGGGCCCGGCGGTCCGGTACGCCACGCAGGGGTTCCGGGCAAGCGAGTACATGCACGAAGCCATCACCGGGATGGCCGGCATCATGGGAAGGTTTCCCGAAACGGCAGCCACTTACATGCCGGGTGGCCAACCACTGAAGGCCGGCGACCGCGTCGACCGGTCGGACTACGCCCGCACGCTCCGTGCCATCGCCGATAACGGTCCCGACCACCTGTACAACGGTCCCCTGGGTTCGATCGTGTGCGACTACCTCGGTCGAAACGGCGGGATCATCACCACTCAAGACCTCGCGGATTATCGGACCGTCGCGCGTGTGCCGATCAGGGGCCAGTACCGGGGGTACGAGCTGTTCGGTCCGGTCCCACCCTCCGCTGGCGGCGTTCACCTGATCGAGATGCTGAACATTCTCGAGGAGTTCGACGTCGCCGGGATGGGATTCGGATCGGCCGACACTATCCACGTGCTGCTCGAAGCCATGAAGAAGGCGTTTGCCGACCGGAACCGGTACACAGGGGACCCCGATTACGTCGAAGTGCCGGTCGACCGGCTCATCGCCAAGCACCATGTCGAGGACTTCATAGACAGCCTCGATATGGACGTCGCTTCACCCGAGGTTGGCCCAGGATCGAGGGAGCCCAATCACACCACGCATGTCACGGTCGCAGACTCCGACGGAAACGTCGTCGCCGCAACGCAGACCATCCACGAGCTGTTCGGGTCGAAAGTGACGGTGCCGGGGACGGGTATGTTGCTCAACAACACACAGCAGATGTTCGACCCGCACCCCGGCAACACGCTCTCGATCCAGCCCGGCAAACGCGTCACAAGCAGCATGGCCCCGACCATCGTCCTGCGGGAGGGCCTGCCCGAGTTCGCGATTGGCCTGCCGGGGGGAGTCAAGATATTCACGTCTGTGCTACAGGCAATCGTCAACGTGATCGATCACGGGATGTCGGCGCAGGAGGCGGTGGAGGCCCCGCGGGTCTGGACACAGGGGCAGGAGGTCGAGATCGAAATCCGCATTCCAGGGGAGGTCCGCACTGCCGTTGCCGCAAAGGGACACCGTGTTGTCCCGGTGAGCACGGTTGGAGGCGGGATGAACATCGTCCGGTTCGAAGCGGGTGGAACACTCACCGGGGCTGCATGCTGGCGGGCAGATGGTCATGCTGTTGCGATTGGCGGTGGATTTGCGAAACCGGGCGTCAGGTTGAGGCCGGTGGTCGAAGAAACGGAACAACAGCGAGAAGATTCTCAACCAGCACAAAACCTGGCGCATAACGAACCCGCAGGTGAATCGCCTGACGATCTGCCAAAGAGCAAC
>JASLNQ010000132.1 GCA_030745955.1 Dehalococcoidia bacterium
GTCGATGCTGGCTTCGACGGCTGCGATCTTGCCGTTTTTCACTGCTATATCGAGGGTGGCATCGATGGCGTTGGCAGGATCGAGCAACCGGCCGCCGGAGATCACGAGGTCGTAGGGGGTTGGTTCAGTTGACATTGGTTGGGGATCGCGGGATCACTAATTAGAGTTGAGGTCATGATTGTGACTCAGGATGGGGTGAACTGTCATCCGGTCATAGCAGCACATTTACCGCGACAAGGCTGCCGTTGACAAGCCTCCGAGTCCCTGTCATCTCGACCGGGTTGGCCGTACCTGGTCCCTTCGACATCGAGATCGGAAAGGCCGTCGTCGTCCGAGACCCCTGGGGCAACGAATACACCCTCCTGGACCTCAGCAAAGGCACCTTCGACACCGACGCGGAGGGGAGGGTGACTGGGGTGAGTTAGGGCGGGTGGTGTGAGTAGGCAGGTGCACGCGACCCCGCCCCGGGTCCTTCGGCTGCGCTCGGGAAATGGGAAGAGGTGGTTGAGCGAATGGTGGTCGCAGGTTGGGGTTAGATTCCTCAGCTTCGGTCGGAATGAGGGTGGGTGGATCGGTCGCGACCCGACCCCGGATCCCTCGGCTTCGATGACTTTGCTCGGGACGCGTTGCCTTGAGCTTCCAGTCATTTCTGGCCTTTATGTCCGGAATGGGGGTGGGGTGGGTTAGTACTCCCTGAGGGAGCCGTCGGGGTTGATTAGGGCTGGTCGGTTGTAGGGGAGTGGTGGGTGGTGTTTGAAGGCTTCTTCGTTTAGTTCGATGCCGATGCCGGGGGTGGTTGGGATTTCGATGTAGCCCCCTACCCGCTTGATGGGCTCTTTCACGAGTTCGGCCTTGATGCCCGAGTCGTCGTCGAACGGATATTCCTGCACCGGAATGTTGTGGGTAGCGGCGTCAATCTGGACGCACGCCGCGGTCAGGACGCAGCTCAGCGGGTTGTGCGGCACGACGCCTACGTAAGCGGCCTCGGCGATGGCGGCGATTTTCTTCACGTTGGTGATACCGCCGGCAAGCGAGAGATCGGGCCTGACGAACGCCGCACCCTGGTGGTTCAGCAGGTCGCGAAACTGGTAAACGGTGTAAAGGCGCTCACCCATCGCCAGCGGGATCGGCTGTTGTTGGGCGACCCAGCCCCACTGGTCCATGTTTTCCGGCTCGATAGGGTCCTCGAAGAAGTAGAGGTTGAAAGGCTCCAGGGCCCTACCGACACCGATCGCCTCGGCCGGGGTGAGCCGGTTGACCACGTCGATCATGATGTCGACATCGGGTCCCACGGCCTCACGCACGGCCGCCAGTCGCTCAACGGCGTTGTTCTGCATGCCGGTGAAGCTCATGTTTTCGAGTCCGCGGCCCTCCTCGAAATCGGATACTCCGAAGTCGCCGAACGGGTAGAGGCGGACCGCCGTGAAACCCTCTTCAACCCGCGCCGCCGCCTGTTCGGCAAGCTCCGAGGTCGAACTGCCGCCAAGGTGCGTGTAGAGCCGCACTTTTTCCCGTGTGGGACCGCCAAGAAGTTCGTAGACGGGCTTTCCGAGCGACTTGCCCTTGATGTCCCACAGTGCGATGTCGATAGCGCCCATGGCCGCCATCATGTCGGACCCGCCCCTGAATAGCTGACGCCGGAACATGTGCTGCCAGTGCCGCTCGATTTGAAGCGGGTCCTTGCCGACCAGGTATTCGGCGCAGTACTCGACCCCGGCCCGTGGGACAAAGGGGGTTCCGCCGGTCCCGGAGGCCGGGTGGAGCTCGCCTACGCCGGTCAGGCCTTCGTCGGTCTCGACCTTTACGTAGTTGAACCTTGAGACGGGGAGTGTGGTTACCGCTGTGACTTTCATCGTTCTTTCTTGCTTTCGTGGGGCAGGGTGGGTTCCAATGCGAGACGGTCGGTTGGTGCCGGGTCACGCATGCCCGTTCGACCGCGACAGTCCAACTGGCAGCATTGAACACCCACCGGCACGGATAGGCAATAGAGGCCGAACGGCGGTTTCGGGCACGCCCGGAAAGAATAGACCGGTGTTAAAATCGCCGGGCATTTTCCGGGTCGAACCAGGGAACACGTTCCTGCGATCGGCTTATTGATACTCAAGCATTCTGGCTAAAAGGATCGGTATTCATGGAAGGACCTCTTCTCGTCGGATTGGTTGGCGTTGGCCAGCGAGGGCTTCAGCACGTCAATGCGCTGACAGCGATGCAAAAAGACGAAATCGTTCAGATCACGGCACTCGCCGATCCGTATCCCGAAAACCTGGCCGAGAACAAGATAACGCAGTTCG
The DNA here is from genome assembly GCA_030745955.1 of Dehalococcoidia bacterium. The sequence goes on from JASLNQ010000132.1 coordinate 2,292, forward strand.
TTCCCGACTACTCTCCCGCCGGGGTGAAGATGTTCGATAGCGCCGACGGCATGATCGAGTCGGGCCTTGTCGACGCCATCTGGTTCGTGATCCCACCGAACCAGCACAAGGGCGAGATCGAGCGGGCTGCCGAGCGGGAAATAGCGATCTTTGCCGAGAAGCCACAGTCGCTGTTTCTCGACGACATTATTAGTCAGGACGTGGCGATCACGAAGGCGGGCGTGCCCAGTACGGTCGGGTTCCAGATGCGGCACGACCGCGGTTATACCGATATCGCGGCCTACCTCGAGGACAGGTGGGTGGCCGCAATGACGATGATCGCTGAAGGGGGTGTCGAAGGCCACGGCGTGAAGCACACCCATACCGAGGAGCAGGGCGGCCCGGCCAACAGGGTCTGGACCGCCAACCGGGCATGGTCGGGGACCTCGGTGGTCGAGGCCGGCATTCACCAGACCGACATCATGCGGTACTGGTCCCACGACGATGTTGAGTGGGTGCGTGCGACGTACACGGAGCGGCCCGCGGAGCTGCACGAGACCGAAGGCGACAATCCGATCGCCTACACGGTCACATACGGGATGAAGAAGGGCGGGATTGCCAACCTGCTGTTCACCAAGCCGGCGCGCTCGTACTACAACGGTCGCTTCGACTACATCATCCACACGCATGGCACGATCAAGCTCGAGGACGATTTTGTCGACTATCGGTTTGATGGGGACTGGCCGCCGGAAGAGAAGCCGACGATTGAGCAGGTGCGGAAAGTGATTTCACCCGGACCGCACAACACCGCGATGGGTGGGGAGAGCACCAGGGGGATCTGCGAGGCGTTTGCGACATCGATTGTCGAGAGCAAGCCGGAGAACCGGCTGAACTCGTTCAGTTCGTCGATCAACTCGCTGGCTGCTGTGCTTGCAGCGAACATTTCGAACGATCTCGACGGTGAGAAGATCGTTGTCGATGAGTTCATTAACGACGAAAAATACGCGCAGTACCGGAAGAACCCGAACAGGTAGGGGCCTGGTTATTTCCGCCGGGAGGGTGCGGGATTATCGGTGGTGAGGCATATGCTGTTGAAGACCATCCGCTGAGGGACGGCGTTCCCCTTCACCCCGCCCTCTCCCTGATGAGAGCGAGTTTTTCCGGTGGGCTCGATGATCACCCAGGACTATCAGGAAGAAATGAAAATTGTCGGTTTCAGGTGAGTGGTTTGCTCCAACTGAGCTCGAATTCAGCGCGATCCATGTCAGGGCGAAGACTGAATGGGCACATCTGTCGCTTGGCGATGGATCGGGGACCGTCGGGCAGGGTGAGATCACATCAACCCAGCTGGCGAGCGAGGTCGCGTCCACAGTGGCTCGGCTGGCGAACCGTATCCGGGGACGGCGGTTGTCTTCCGACACCGATGTCATCGCGCTGAACGGCCTTACGACCGGGCAGCTGGAGGAAGACCAGGTCCTGGCAACCGCGGTGAGCGGTCTTCGCTGTGCGGTGACCGATGCGCTTGCGCAGCGCGCCCAGCTGCCGCTGGTGGACTATCTGCGGGCGCTGTACGACCACGAGGGGACCCCGGAGCGCAGTGTTCAGCTCTACTCGAACATCAATCGTTCGATGCTCCCCGACGACAACGGACCGGTAGACCGTTCACCCGATTCGTTCGCGGAAATGGCCTCGCGGGCGATGGAGGCCGGTTTCACGACGGCGAAGTGTGCGCCATTCGACGAATGCAAGGCACCGTTCAAGTCGACGGGCCTACCGCGAGAGGCCGAACCGGGACTGGAACGGATTCGGGCAGCTAAAGCAGTGATTGGTCCCGAGCGCACGTTACTTGTCGACTGTCATTCGCGGTTCGATCTCGAATCCGGGCTGGCGCTTGAACCTGAGCTTCGTGAGGCAGGGGTCGGTTGGTACGAGGAGCCGGTCGATCCGATCCATGACACCGACGACCTTCGGAAGATCCGGGATAACGCCGAGTTGCCGATCGCCGGGGCGGAACACGGGTATGGCGTGGCTCTGTTCACGAGACTGATGGAGGAAGACGCGCTCGATGTCGTGATGCCCGATGTGAAGTTCTGCGGCGGTCCAGCTGAGGCATACCTGATCGGCAGTGAGCTTGAGGCGCGATGGGATAGCTCGGTTTCCATGCACTGCCCTTCGGGTCCGCTGTCGTTGCTGGCATCTGCGCACGCCACTGCGGCGTTCGGGAACAAGATTCTGCTTGAGCACGCGGTTTACGAGGTAGAGTGGCGTCACGAGGCGATGGAGCCGTTCGAGCAGGTCGAAAGCGGATACCTGGTGCTGCCGGACGGGTTCGGTCTTGGCGGCAGGGTGGATCCGGTTGCGGTGGCGATGCGGGGTCGTTCCTGGACTGAGTAACCCACCAGTGGGGATTTTGTCAGGAACGCGATAGGGTGCTGGTTTCGCGTTCGCGACACCACCCGGGGTCCCGCTGCAGGGGTCGGGAATTCGGGTGTGGATGTGATTGATGTTTTCTGGAGTAGGAGTGCTCGGTCGTGCCTGTCGATTCCGGTGCTAGCGGCCCCATACTGACTCACCGCTCCCGGTTGCTGGAGCGGCTAATCGACTTCGAGATCGAGGTCGGGGCGGAGTTCGTTGTGGAACTCCTACCACACGGCTACGTGTTGCCTGGAGAATGGGAGTGGCTCCCACGGTCGGCTGGAGAATCGGAGAACGGGATCGTTCTGATCAATGCCGAGGTCCGTCCGTCCGCTTTGCAACCCCGGGTAGCCCTGTTGCCGCCGTTTCCGATCACCGATACCAGTAAGTCCAACTCGTTTGACGACTTGCGCAAGTTCATTTCTGAGCCGAGAGCGGTAGGAATCATCCTTTTGCGACTGGGGCATTATGCGGTCGGGATCGCTGAGGATGGCGAGCTGGTTACCACCAAGTCGGGAAGCCGGTACGTTAAGGGTCAACATCGGAAGGGTGGGCAGTCGTCGAACAGGTTCAGGCGCAACCGTGAGAAGTGGATACGCGAGCTGTTCGATAGCGCGGGCGAGATCGCCAAATCGAGGTTCAGCGAGTATCCGGGCCAGATCGACCATCTCGCCCTGGGTGGAGACCGGGTGGTTCTCGGACAGTTCCTGAAGCGTGTGAAGTTGCCCGACGGCCTGGCGGAGCGGGTATTGCCGAATCGACTGCCGGTCGATCAGCCGGGGCGGAAGGCGCTCGACACTGCCGTGCACGATGCGTGGTCGTTCAGGGTCTTTGAACCGGCTTCGGATGTTGGTGACCGGGTGACCTGCCCCCCAATAACTAAACCAGGGTGAATGTTAGAAACTCTGGTTAATGAAGGGGGTAGAAATGCCAAGAAAGAGACACAGTCCAGAGCAGATCCTGGGCAAGCTTCGTGAAGTAGAAATTGCCCTGGCCAAGGGCGAGACCGTCACCCGAGCAGTAAGGCAAATCGGGGTCAGCGAGCAGACCTACTATCGATGGCGCAACGAGTACGGTGGACTTTCCATCGACCAGGCAAAGCGTCTGAAACAACTCGAACAGGAGAACGCCAGACTCAAGCGAGCTGTTGCCGACCTGACGCTGGACAAGCTGATCCTGAAAGAAGCGGCCGAGGGAAACTTCTGAACCCTGCGCGTCGTCGCATGTGTGTCGATCAGGTACAGCAAATCCTGGGCGTTCCCGAACGCAGGGCCTGCAGGGTGCTGGGACAACCGAGGGCGACCCAGCGTCTTCGTCCAAAGATCCCGGACGACCATGTTCTCCTGACGAGAGACATCACCGAACTGGCAACAAGGTTTGGTCGCTACGGCTACCGCAGGATCACCGCATTGCTCAAGGATCGTGGTTGGCGCGTGAATCACAAACGCGTTGAACGTATATGGCGACGTGAAGGGCTGAAGATCCCGAAGAAACAACCCAAGAGAGGGAGGCTCTGGCTGAATGATGGCTCGTGCACCAGGCTGAGACCGGAGCGACC
>JASLNQ010000133.1 GCA_030745955.1 Dehalococcoidia bacterium
GACCAGCCGGCCTATACCGTTCGTGAGGAATCTCCACCGGCCGTGACTCCCGCCACCGTGACCGATGCCGACCCCGCTGGTGCGGAACCTGTTGACACTGACCCCGACGGGATCCAGCCGAGTGGTGGGCCCGTGGTCGTCCGCGTAAAGGAAACGGGCGATGCGGCCGACGACCGGTATCGACTTGAGGACATCGTCAAGTTGTTCATCGAGTTCCCGGGGCCCGACGAAGCCGTGCTGGAGATTGAAACCGGCGAGAGGATCGTCCGGCTCGACATGCCCTTCAGCGTCGATTCGAGTACACAGCTCACGCGTCGTTTACACGAGTTACTTGGCACCGGGACGGTCCGGATGTCGACCGCATGAGCCGTCGCCTGCCAGAATAAGCAGGCCGGGTGCGGGAATCGCAAGATCGGGTTACCGAGGCAATTAACCCCGGTACCGGATGCAGGCAGGACCACATGCAATGAGCTGGGAAGTCTTCGCAACAGCGCCCGATCAGCTGATCGCCGAATCCTGGTGCGGCCTCCTCGAAACGGCAGGCATCGAGTGCAAGCTGCAGCCCGGCGACGCGGTCGGTTTCATGGGTGTTTCGGTGTTCCCGGTAAGGCTCATGGCACGAACGGAAGATATCGAACGGGCCAGGACGGTCCTCGACTCCTACATCGCTGAGGACGAGCAACCACCGGACTCCGGGCAAGCTCCCGAGTAGGCCCCCGGGTTCGTTACTCGTGCGACTCCATCGCCAGGAGTCGGGATTTCAACCCGAGGCCAGCGCCTCCGAAGCCGTGAAGGTCACCGCTGGCGCCGATCACCCTGTGGCACGGCACGAGCAGCGCGAGCTTGTTGCGGGCCATCGCCTGCCCGGCGCCGCGCGCTGCCCTGATGTTGCCTGCCTGCTCGGCAAGCCATTGATAGCTGCGGGTTTCGCCGGCAGGGATCGAGCGGCACGCCTCCCATGCCTTCTTGAAAAACGGTGTGACATTCCTGGTGTCGATCGAAATTTCGGCCAGGTCCACCGGCTCTCCAGCGCAGTAGGCACTGATCAGCATGCGTGTGTCAACATGATCATCCGGCTCGTGCGTTGCGTTGCCAATCTCGGGCTGTACCGCATCGAGCGCCTGTCCGGGGGACGACTCGGGAAGGCTGGCCCGAACAATTCCGTGCTGGTTGCCAACAATCGCAACCCAACCCATGTCGGTCTCAAAAACGTCGTATGTCGTTTCTTCTGGGGCGGCCAAGCTAGGTGCTTCTCCCCTCGCCGAGCTCCGGCCCGGCGCGCCCCAGCTGCCGCAACCGGTGGGCGACCAGCGCCCGCGCCACTCGCCGCCATGCCCCCTCGAGCCTTTTCGACATATCGTCGGCAAAATCGGTGTTCCCGGATGGGTTGGCGTAGACGCGCCGCTGGAATTCAATCGCAATTAGCGAAGCATGCTCCTGGGCGGCATACGTCTGGTTGCCGAGGTTGACCGCAAATTCAAGTGCCGTTTCGTTCGACCGTCGCCGCATGCCCAACAGAGCCGCGATCCTGCTCATCCGTGCGTATGCCCGCGTCGGAGCGTCCATGCCCCGCAGGCTCAACCACCAGATGAACGCCAGCAGCAGGCCTGCGGCGATGAACCCGCCCAGCCAGGCGAAAGGCCGCCACGGAAGGTTGATTCGGGTTGAATCGTCGGGAATCTGGCTCTGGGCGATTCCGTCGGCGTTCGCCCGCGCCTCGCGGGCCAGGCGTTCGAGGTCGGCGATGTCCTGCAGGTAGTCCGGGTCTTCTTCAGCGGACCCGATAGCGCCAGCAGCGAATACATCGCCACCACCGACCACAGGTGCAAGCCGTCCGCGGTCGAGGGCAAGCTGGCCCGGTGTGACCTCGTAGTCGATCCAGCCAAATTCGGGGAAGTAGACCTGGCTCCAGCCGTGCCGGTCTTCGTCGCGAATCAGGAACATTCCTGCGTCGGGGACGTATTCACCGGGAGACCAGCCGGCGACGAAGCGGGCAGGTACGCCAACGGCCCTGAGCAGCACCGCGGCGGCCGATCCGAAGTACTGGCTGTAACCCTTGATCTTCGATGCATCGCAGTTCGGGTAGTTGGAGGCGCACGGTTCAGACCGGGTCTGGAACAGGAAGTAGTAGATGCCGTCGATACCAAACTCGGGACCATCGATCTCAAGCGAATACGCCTGGCCCTTGAGGAACGCCTTGACTGCTTCGGCCTTTTCAAGGGGGGTTTCAGCTCCGGCCTCGCGGACGATCTCCGAGGCCAGGACTCTCACTTCGTCGGGCAATGAAGCTGGCAGTTGAAGGTAGCGGTCGGTGATCCAGGTCGGGTAGTCGGTCCCTGCGTCGTTCAGCTGGGCATCGGTCGCGAGCGAAACGAACGTCTGGATGGAGAACGTATCGTCCTTGGATATCCTGTTTGCGAGTTCGACACCGACCTGCTCGATCGGGGCGGTCCGTTCGATCCGGAGGTCCGTGACCAGTCGGTTTCCCCGGTTGGGATTGAGTTCGATGGTTATCGCATCCCAGTCCAGTTCCTTTGAGTCGGTCCGGAGGGGAAGCAGGAGGGTCTCGAACCTCTCTACGGTCCCGTTGGCCCGTTCCTCTGATCGCGAAACCGTCTGCTCTTCCCCGGTTTCAGTCGCGATAATGAGATTCTGGATCACTTCGTTGACAAGTTCGACCGGAGCCAGGCGCTGGTTGTTCAGGCGTGTCGGCTGGTTTGTGATCGACACGGGCATCAGGTCGCCAAGTGCAAACCTGATCGCGAAAGCCATGTCGCGCAGATCCTGCGGCATTTCGCTGAGTGACCTGACCGAACCCGTCAACGGCACTCGCCATCGCATCGGGTTGAGGACCTGCACAGTCACCTTACGGTCGACCGAGAAGACTGCGCCCGCCGGTACAACCGCCCGGGTGTCGACCAACGGCATGTATATCTGCGAGACCCGTTCGCGCTCCAGCTCCGAGGGGGCAAGCGTAAGCGCTGTCCGCGGGTCGACTGCAACCTTTGTGCTTGAGTCGGTCAGCCAGCCCTGCGACGTGTACTCCTGGTAGACGCGGCCGGCGTAGGGGACCACGTATTTCGACCGTACCCACATCAGGGGTTCGTCAGTGAGTTCGAGCGCGCCGCTGAAAGCCGTCGACTGGGAGGGAGTGGCCAGCCGCTCCCCTCTCGCCGGGCCGTCGACACCGGCAAGCAACCGGTTCGCCGTATCTTGCATTGCGAAGAACGGCCGTCTGAAGATGTCCCACGTGTCGTAAAGCTGATCCGACCGCGGCTCCCAGACCGGCAGCAGGGCACTGAGCAGCACGATTGGGAGTGCGAAAAGCAGGCCGTCCTGTACGGTCACCCACCCGAGAAACCGTGAGTACTCGATCCCCTCCGACCGCCACCTCTGGATCCGGCGTACAGTCGTCAGGTGAGCGAACAACACGATTCCGCCGACCAGGAACAGGAAAAATGTGTGCTCGTGTTCGCCGTGGCGGTAGCTGAGGTTGGTGAGGATCACCAGCGCCATCAGCACGGTCGGAAGCCAGGGCGACCGGAATCGGAAGGTGAGTGCGGTCACCCCGTAACCGACAATCCACGACGCCGTCATGAACATGATCGCGAAAGGCACGGTGTCGGTGCTGATCCCACCTGACCGCGCAGCTTCAATCCAGATGCCGAAGCGGGCGAACGAGTCGACCCCGCGCGCAAATGGGTCATCCCCCGCGGCGTGTGCCGAGCCCTGCCAGAGCACCACGAAAAATCCCAGGCCGAGCGCATAGATGATCGTCAGGGTCCAGTGGACATTCAGTCTAGAGACAATAAACGCCGCAGTTGTACCGATCAGCAGGGTTGGGATGATCGACGGCAGGTCGCCCCACCCGGCGAGTTGGACCGACCAGCCGACACTCGCCATCATCCAGATCAAAACGACGAATGTGACCCAGTCGTAGACCGGAGAGAAACTATTCAGCCGGTCGCCAATCGCGAATATCCAGCGCGGCGTCTCCCGGATCTCGTCGACCCCCGGTGGCCCCGGAACGTTTTTCAGGAAATCGATGGCCGTGCTCATACGTCGCCACCCACGGGACCTGGTGAATCTGCGGTTGGCAACTCAGCCGACGCCGGCTGCGCTCCGGACAGGGGTGACTCTGGCGATTCGGGCCGGGGACGTGCGGTGGCCTGGCGCAGGCTCTCGTGCAGGCCACCCACCGGGTTCAGCAGGGCATTCGGAATCGAATCGCCGCGGGAGAGCGGGTAGGTCGATACCCCGACGGTGGTCAGGTGGTCCCGGGCATCGGTGTTCGACTCGCCACCGAACGACGCCCGGTCGATGAGCACGGTGCTGACACGAACGCCCCGTCTGGAGAGTCCGCCCAGCGCTTCGACCCATGTCCCATCGCCGGCAGCGGTTACCACGACAAGCGATGTGTTCTGCCCGAGGTCTCGCTCAAGCTCCACCAGGCAGTCGAGAATCGTGGCTTCCCCGACCGGCTTGCTCGCTGCGATGTGGCGCATGATCTGTTCGTGCTGGTGCGCCGACCGGTCGGGCATTGCGACAAGCGACAGGCTGCCGTGCGCCACGTAGCCGACGGGGAGGAACCCGCGGCTGTAGCGGTCGATCACCGAGGCGGCCACGGTCGCCGCAATCTCATCGGAGGTATCGTCGCCATCTGCAACCTGCGAATCCTTGTGCTGGTCGAAGACGACCCACATCTGGCTCGATGATCCCTGGTCGAACTGCTTGACCATCAATTCGCCGGTCCGGGCCGTCGAAAGCCAGTGAATCCTGCCGAGGGCATCGCCGAGTTCGTATTCGCGTACTGAAGCGACGTCGGTGCTAAGGACCCTCGCCCGCTGCCGGCGTGAGGTCTCGCCCACAAGGTGGACCGAGGGTGGGGCGAAGTCGGGAATATCGACGATTTTCGGGTAGACGAGGACGGTGTCTTCGCCGCCGAACTTCACTTCCTGCGGGAACATGCTGAACGGGTCGGAGGTGCGGGCGACGAGCGGGCCAATCGTGTACTCTCCCCGCCTTTTGACAACTCCCGACATATCAAGGCGGTCGAATGCGACCATCAGGCCGAGGCTGGCGACGCGCTTGAACTGGATCCCGGGGAGGTCGGTATTGTCTTCGACCTCGATCCACGACCGGGGTGTCCCGCCGTGGTTCCGCAGGACGACCGTCTCGGAAATCGTATCGCCGACGGTGAACGGCCCCTTCGGACGCTGGACCTGGGCCGTCAGTCTCTCGGAGCTGCTCCGTGCCCAGAGCCACCCCGCGACCATGAGGATTCCAAGCGAGTAGTAGAGCCTCACCGCCAGGTTGAACCCGGTCGCCATGCCGGTGAGGAACTCGATCACCATCACGACCAGGATGCCGTACAGGATGGGGTGGCGCCGCAATCCCCGGACCACGCGCCTGCGCCCACTGTCAGCTACAGGTAAGTTCGTGTCCTGGTTGTTCGATGACCTGAAAGAGCGGAGCATGTGCCCTGGCTAAGGCTGTGATTGTGTGGGTTCGGGAGTTGGGTTGGCCGGTTACGATCTCCGAACACTGGCACCGGGCACCGAGACCTGGTCCAGCGCATCGGCGATGACCGATTCCTGGGTTATCTCTCGCATCCTGGCCGATGGTGTCAGGAGAACGCGGTGAGCGAGTGTTGCGTTGGCGATGGCCTTGATATCGTCGGGAATTACATAGTCGCGGTTTTGCAGCATCGCCAGCGCTTTGCCGCCCTTCATGAGGTTGATCGAGGCACGCGGTGAAACCCCGAGGGCGGCCTCCGGGTGGTGGCGGGTCGCCGTGGCCAGTTCGACTATGTACTGCTTCACCAGCGGGTCAATGTAGACATCGTCGGCCCGTCTCTGAAGTCCGACTATGTCATCAGGGGCGCAGATCGGCTGGAGTTCGTCGATAGGGTCGGTGTGCTCGCGCCCGTCCATAATCGCCACTTCCTGGTCGATGTCCGGGTACCCGAGGGAGATGCGCATGAAGAACCGGTCGAGCTGCGCCTCGGGGAGCGGGAACGTACCTTCGTACTCGATGGGGTTCTGGGTCGCCAGCACCATGAACGGCGCCGGCAACCGGCGGGTCGTGCCCTCGACAGTGACCTGCTGCTCTCCCATCGCTTCGAGCAGCGCCGACTGCGTTTTCGGGGTCGCACGGTTAATCTCGTCGGCGAGTACGATCTGCGCCATGATCGGCCCAGCTCGAAATTCAAAATCGCCCGTTTTCTGGTTAAAGACGGATG
>JASLNQ010000134.1 GCA_030745955.1 Dehalococcoidia bacterium
AACGTGACGCTGGTGGACCGGCAGCTTGGCAAGATTTTCGAGGCGCTTGAAGAAAGCGGGCAGGCCGGCAACACGGTGATCGTGTTCACGAGCGAACATGGTGAGATGGCGGGCGATCACGGGATGCTCGAAAAGCGCTCACTTTACGAAGAGGCGTCGAACGTGCCGTTCCTGGTGTATGTGCCGTGGATGAACGACAGTCAGCAGAGGCGAATCGCCGGATCGGTGGGACAGGTCGACCTCGTGCCGACGTTGCTGGACCTCACGGGAAGCGAGATACCGGATCACCTCGAGGGCAAGTCGCTGCGACCGGTGCTGCGGGGTGAGGAAGACCTTTCCGAGAACGACGTTTTCATCCAGTGGAACGGGATGGGCGACCGGAACCTGGGATCACCCGAGATAAACCGGATGGTCTCGATCCCCTGGCGGGGCGTCGTTTCGGGCGATCGCTGGAAGCTGAACCTGTCGCCGGGCGATCAGTGCGAGCTGTACGACCTGAACAACGACCCGTCTGAGCTGGAAAACCTGTTCGACAGGCCGGAGCACCGCGATCGGGTGCGGGACATGGCAGCCCGGATTCGCATATGGCAGGACGAGACAGGCGATGACATGCCGCTGCCGACGGTGTAAGGCTTGTGCAGGTCCTCCCGCCCTGGCAAGGAGGGAGATAGAGGGTGGGTCGGGGTGCTCGCGAGCGACGAGGCTTTTCGACCCCGTCATCTCGACCGCAGCAGAGAGATCTATCGTGTACCTGCCCGATAACACTTCTCTACGACGAAAACCTGGGATTCCTCTGCACACAGTAGATTCCGACGTCGACGACTTGAGATTCCTCCGCTCCGGTCGGAATGACGGTAGGCAGGTAATTTCGCGGCTGGCTGGTGTTGGCAGATCACAGGTTTCCATCCACACCCTGACCCTCTGCGTTAGCTCCGGGCGCAATCGGATTGCTCGGTCGCGCGGCGCAGCTCCGCGGGGCACGCCAGGGCGCAGGGAGAGGGGACGAGGTTGGACGCGCAGTCCGCTCCTCCTATACGGCCGGCACTTCGGCCCGTTCGGTGGCGCCCGGTTTCACCGATTCCCAGTATCGGTCGAACACTTCACGCGCCTCCAGGAAGGTCCGCGTGGCGAACAGCTCGACACGGAACGACCTCACCCGCTTGCGGCCACCGGCGTACCACGACAGGTGGCGCTGCATCTGTAGCAGCCCCGCACGCTCTGGAAAATGCTCCTCGATCAACGGCATATGCCGGTTGATCACACGCGTCTGGTACTCGTACTTGCCCTCGGCCGACAGGTCCTCAAACGACTCGTCGAAAATCCACGGGCTACCCATCGCTGCCCGGCCGATCATCACCGATTCGCAGCCCGTGGCAGCCTGCATTTCGCGTGCGTCAGACATCGACTTCACATCGCCATTGCCCGTGACTGGAATGTTCACGGCGTCGACCACCCGGGCGATGACATCCCAGGCGGAAAGACCTGTGAACTGTTGCGACCGGGTGCGCGGGTGCACCGTGATAGCGTCGACACCGACATCCTCGGCCATCTTCGCCACCTCGACTGCGTTCAGGTGCGTGTCGTCCCACCCGCTGCGGATCTTGATCGTGAGCGGGACGGTCAGGACCTTGCGCATCGCGGCCAGGATCTCTGCGGTCTTCTTCACATCTTTCATCATCGCAGCGCCGCGCCCGGTCTTCGTGATCTTGCGCACAGGGCAGCCCATATTCAGGTCGACGATGTCGGCGCCCTGGTCCTGCAGCCACTGCGCACCCGGCACGAGAGATTCGAGCGTGGCACCCAGGATTTGCAGGGCGATGGGCTTTTCTTCGGGCAGGTACTTCGCGATGTCGTACCGGGTCTTTTTGTTCTCGCGCGTGAGGCCGACGGCGTCGATTTCCTCGCTGGTGGTCAGGGCGCTGCCGCACTCCCGTGCCACGATGCGGTACGGGGCGTTCGATATTCCGGCCATGGGGGCGAGCCGGGCGAGGCCTTTTACTTCGACATTGCCGATGAACATGCTTTGAGTATACGAAGTTGGGCGGGTTTCGCGCCTCATGCGTCCCGAGCTGAGTCCCTGGAGTCGAGGAACCCGGTGCGGGGTAGCAACGCGGGCGGCTATCCGGTCATCCCTGCCATTCCCGAGGGATCTGAAGTGATTTTTGAAGTCGTTTCTGGCCAGGCGGAGCTGCTGTGCGCTTGAAGGTGGTTGTGGCCGACGAGCGAGGGCTAGATTCCTCCGCTCCGGTCGGAATGACTGGTGCGTTGGACCCCCTTAACGCACGCGACGGAATTTCTGGAGGCGCTGGCCTTCGAGGACTTCGCCTACGTAGACGTCGCCTTGGGAATCGGCCCAGATACCGTGGGCGGCGTAGAACTGCCCCGGCTCTTTCGACGGGAAGCGGCCCCAGCGCGACAGCACGTTGCCATCGAGATCGGCGATCGAAACCCGGTTGCGTAGCTCGCCGACGTACGCAATGTCGTCGTCGTCGATGTAAATGTCGGTCGGCTGGATGAAATCGGTCCACGTGTTCAGGTGCCTGCCTTCGAGATCGAACAGTTGCACCCGGTGATTCTCGCGGTCGGCAACGTACACCACGTTTTTGTGAATCCAGATGTTGTGCGGCAGGTTGAAATCGCCGTGCCACACGCCGGGCAGGCCATTCGTCTGGCCCCACCCGAACTTGTACTCGCCAGAATCGGAGAATACGTGTACCCGGGTGTTTCCATAGCCGTCGGAAATGTAGACATCGCCGTTCGTGGCGACGGTCGCGTCGGTGGGCTTGTTGAACGGACCGCTCGACTCGTTCGGGACACCTTTTGTCCCGAGCGTCATGAGGTGCTCGCCGTCGGTCGTGTATCGCTTGGTCGTGTGATCGCCGTTGTCCACGAGCCACAATGTGCCGTCGTTTGCGAAGCACATGCCGTGGGCGTTCGGGAAGTCGCCCTCGCCGAACGACTTGATGAAATTGCCGTCGCGGTCGAACACGATGACCGGGTGCTCGGACCGGTTGAACGCGTAGACATTGTCGTCGGCGTCGACCGCAACCGCGGCGACCTGCGTGAAGACCCAACCCTGGGGCAGTTTGGCCCAGTTTGGGACCAGTTCGTAGACGAAATCGCCGTCGCCGTAGGTCGTGTCTGCCATGAAGGGCCTCCGAGATGCCTGTGTTCGTTTGTGCGAGAGGTTGGGGAGTCTATACGAAATGGCACCACCTATTTGACCGGTGTGCGTGCGGAATATGGCCTGGTTGCACTAGAATCAGTCGAGTTCCAACAGGACCAGTTTGGGGGCAACGCGGACGTGGTAAAACTTCGATCTTCCCGATACCAGACCGCAGCGATCGTGGCACTGGCATTGCTGCTGGTTGGCGTGATTGCTGCGTGTGGTGACTCGTCGTCCGACTCCGGTGGTTCCAATTCCACGAGTCCCGGCGCTGCCAGTACGGACACTCCCGCGCCATCTCCAACCACAACCGATCGAGTTCCGAGTGGCCCGGTCCGGGTTGTCGAGCACATCGAGGCAACTTCGCAGGACGGTGTGCTGTTCGACCTCAAGCTAGCCCTCCCGGTGTTCGACCAGAACGGCGCGAATGGGAGACGCGACGACATCGAGGTGGTTGCGCCGGAAAATACCGAGTACCAGGGCGTGTTTTCCGACGGGCCCGGAACGCTGCTGATCGTCTCGTGCTTTGCCGATGTGTGCCAGGCCGACTCCAGGACGGCGACTTTCGAGGTCATGTACTGGATCGAGTCGGCGCCCGAGCCACTTCCTGCAGGAGTCAGCCTGGCGGGTGGGTAGCTTCCCATGACCCGGGTGGTCGCGAGTAACCGCGCTAAAACACTTCGAAAAACAAGAGTATTGCGAAGCCGAACATCAGGAAAGCCATTGCGCCATCGATCTTGTTCGACGCTGCGCGCAGCCTGGCCCCCCGGCCACCGGTGGTGAAAAAGGTCGCCACGGTCACGTACCAGGTCGCATCGATGCACATTCCCATCAGGGCCATCCCCAGCAGGACTGCAATCCCGAGATCGGCGCTAATGAACGGTGCGTAGATCGCCAGCATCCAGGCCAGTATCTTCGGGTTGAAAAGGGCGATGAGAAAGCCCTGTGCGAAACCGGCCCGACTGGAGGCCCGGTTCCCATGTGGGTCCAGGGGCTGGAATGGTGGTGCGAGCGCTGCCCTGGCGAACCGGTAGCCGAGAAAGACGAGAAGCGCGATACCGGCCCAGCGCAGGACCTCGACCGCCGTGTCGCTCGCTGATATTGCGGTCGCCATTCCGGTCGCGGCGAGGAATGCGTAGATTCCGAAACCCAGGCCATGGCCGAGCCCGGTTAGCACCCCGTGGCGACGTCCGCCGACCATGCTGTTGCGGAGCACGGTGGCCAGGGAGGGTCCGGGGCTCATGGCACCCAGGATGAATGCGGCTGCGAGCGCCGCAACAACTTCAATCGACAATGTTCGCCCTTCGATACGAATGCGAGTACGAGTGTATTAGCACCGGGGGAAGGTGATCGGCGTAAACGTTGGCGGTCGTCGGAGAAAAAGAGGTGTTTGTTCCAGGCGATGATGTAACTGGCGATGGCGGATTCGCCGGGCGGTTACTGCGGCCTAGACGTCGGACTGCAGATAGCAAACAGCCCCGACCGTGATGTCGGGGTGTTCTGCTGTTCGCGTTCATTTTAGGGCGGGAGACGGGGATCGAACCGGCGAGGATTTGCCTGGAAAGCACGTCAACGTTCACGTAAGCACCAGCATCGGTCTTGGGTCATTCCAGGCGGAATACAAGCTCCGGAAGCGGCTACCCGCCGTAGCCCTCGACGATGTGTCCTCGCATGTAGTCCTTGTCCAACTCGATGCCAAGACCGGGCCGGTCTGACAGGTAGATCTTGTCGCCCCTGATGTCGAGAGGGTGGTCGATCAACACGTCGTATGCGTTCAACTTTGCCCGCCAGGTCTCTACCCGGTAGTGGTTCGGCACCGACGCCATTGCATGAGCGCCCGCAAGAACGTTAATCGGTCCGCCAGCGTCATGAGGCGAGATAGGAATGTAGTACGCCTCTGCCATGGTCGCAATCTTTTTGATCTCGGAGATACCACCGGTCCATGTCACGTCCGGCATGATGTAGTCGGCCAGTTCGTTCTCAAGAACGGGCACGAATTCCCACCTCGTGTGCTGCCTCTCACCGACGCAGATTGGTACGCCAACATTTTCGCGAACCTGCCTGAGGGCGTGGGTACTCTCGACCGGAACAGGCTCTTCGAACCAGGTGAGGTTGAACGGCTCGAGCGCCTTGCCCAGGCGAATTGCAGTCGGAACATCGAACCGGCCGTGACAGTCGACCATGAGCTCGATATCGGGACCGACCGCTTCTCGGATTGCAGCCATTCGCTCGACACCCAGATTCTCGGTTTCAGCGCTGAGCTTGCCGGTCAGGTACCCGTTCGTCTCCTCTTCGTGCTTCGGAACAAATGGATCGAGCTTCATCGCTTTCTGACCAGTAGCGACGATCGCTTTTGCGTGCTGAGCAGTGTCTTCGACCGATGACCCGTGCTTCGGGTGACAGTAAATCGGGACCCCGTCACGCACAGGACCACCGAACAGCTCAGATACCGGTAGTCCCAGGACCTTACCTCGGATGTCCCAGAGAGCGATGTCGACAGCGCTGATCATGTTAGTGGTCAGCCCTCGTGATCCCATAAACGTGTATGCCCTGAAAATCTTGTTCCAGATCATTTCGATCTGGCGGGGATCGTCCCCCTTTATCAAGTCGCTGACGTGCTTCAGTCCGGCGCAGATCGGGCGCGCACGTGGTCCCTTAGCAGTGACCTCCCCCCAACCCGTAATGCCTTCATCTGTGTTGACTTCCACGAACAGATACTCACGCATGACACGCGAGTCCTTGTCGTCATCGGCAGTGTCGAGGTACGACAGGGGGGCCTCAATTAACCAAGGTGTAACTTTGGTAATTTTCAACAGGGAACTCCAGAGGCTTGATTTGCTGGGCGATACATCACCGCATGTGCTCGAAGTGAACAGGTGGCGATAGCTTTGCGGGGTAGAGTACGCCCGCCGTCAACGTGGTTCGAAAATCGTACCGACAGCCTCCGGTTGCCCCGATCTCAAATTATGTTCGTGTGAGGTTATCCGCCGTACCCGTCGATCACATGCCCGCGCATGTAGTCCTTGTCCAACTCGATACCCAGACCGGGCCGGTCTGACAGGTAGATCTT
>JASLNQ010000135.1 GCA_030745955.1 Dehalococcoidia bacterium
TTCATCATCGAGGTCATCGTGGGCGGATCGAGTTCGCTCGTGGTGGAAAAAACGCTGCCCCTCGAACTCGGTACTTCCGACCTGTTGGACTGATTGGCTCAACGACACTGGCAGATTGCCCCAAAAATACTTTCGGTGTGCTTCCAGAGTTAATGGGGTAAACGCGCTAGCCACAACCACCCACTATGCCTGAACATGGATGTAGGCAACCGGGCACGATGGCTCCGTGAAATGTCCGCGCAACAGGATGGCATGCATGGGACGCAGAATAATTCGGCGACGACGACCCAAGACACCGCGGCGTGCCGCGGTACGCAGGCAGGTCGAATCGTCTGCCCCCGCTCCGGTGAGAGCGGCTGCCGAGCCCGAGGGCTCGCCGATCCTGGTCGCAACCACCGGTGCAGTGCGCAATGTCGTGCTGCCCAAGCTGGCGACGATTCCCGGGGTTTCAATCTCTGGAATTGCCGATTCTCCCGAAAACGCACTGAAGATGCTTATCCAGGACCACCCGGACGTAGTCCTTATCGACATGGATTTCGGCGGTCCGTTCTCAGGTCTCGATATCGCGAAGACGATGCAGAAAACGCGTTCGCAGTCGGCGATCATCATGCTGGTTAGCGAACTCGATCCTGTGGAACTTCACGACAAGTCACGCCGGTTCGGTATGTCCTGGAGCTACATGAAGAGGGCGAAGGTATCCAAGGCGGACATCCTGGAAGTCGTGTTGAAGTCGGCGAGTCGTGGAGTTCACTGGGTCGAACCGGAACTCAGCCGGCCGCTTTCGGAACTCTGGAAGGTCGCCGCCCAGGCACGTGACCTCGAAGCAAGACAGGGCGAGATGGTGCCGGTCTCCCTCAAGCCTTCCCAGGCTCGCAGGACCGCGCCGGTCGCCGATCCGGTTCCCGACGAACCTGCAGTCGCGAGCGAGGTCGAGGAAATGTCAGAATTTCCCGAAGAATTTGAAGAGACTGCAGGCGATTCCGAGGACGAGGTCGCGCCCGGCATCAAGCTGAAGACGACCAACGACGCCGAAACCGACGGCCTGAATATCACTTCAGTCGCGATCGGTCATGGCGGCATCGGCCAGAACGTCGGTCAAGTACGGCGGGCCGGGTAGCCCCTCCCCGCCAGAAGGCCCTCCCGTCTCAGCCGATTTCCGGCAGGTGCTCTATCAGGAACAGCACCATGCCGACGGCCAGCAGGCCCAGCGCGACAAAGTTCAACATGCTGAGCACCAGCAACTTAGGCAGGTGCTTCAGCAGGAAGGCCGCTCCCAGCAGGCCCCACATCGCCACATCGAGCCACTCTACCTCTTCGGCGTTCAGCGATATCAAGGCGAGGATCAGGAAGACCGCCGCACCGGCAAATCCATAGATCGATGGTGTGTAGATGAAGGGCATGACTAATTCCCAGGCTTTTTGATTTTCGTTTTTCGCTCGAATTCCGGTTTACGGCAGGTGACTGAGCGGTCTACCAGTTTGTAAGCGCACCATCGTTTCGGCGCAGCCGCGGCGGCCAGCCGTGGGGGTCGACAGCAGCACCTTCGGCGGCATCGATATCGAACTCGACACCCAGTCCGGGCGCATCCGGGCACCACGAGTAACCGTCGGCCCACTCGATCTGCTGCGGGAACAGATCGGCAGCGTATGACCCGGGTCTCCTCGGCATCTCCTGCACCCCGACGTTGGTCGAGGCCATGCACAGTGCCACACAGGCAGCGGCCGAGACCGGCCCAAGCGGATTGTGCGGCACGATGTCGATGTAGTGCGTTTCGGCCCAGTGGGTGATCTTCAGCGCCTCGGTCAGCCCCCCTACGATGCACAGGTCGATCCGTGCGTAGTCGATCAGGTCTTCCTCGATGACCTCCCTGAACGGCCACTTCGACGCCCACTGTTCGCCGGCGGCAATCGGCAGGTTCACCTGCCTTCGCAGGTTTCGGTAACTGCCCTGGTTTTCAGAGCGCAACGGGTCTTCGATGAAGAACGGCTTGAACTGCTCAAGGTCCTTGCACATCTGCACCACATGGGCAGTGTCGAGCCTGCTGTGGGCATCGAAGGTCATCTGGATATCCGGCCCAACGGCTTCCCGGACGGCAGCCATTTGATCGACCGCTATCCGCATCGACTCGACCGGCTCGAGGATCGAGATACCGCCGGCCTCGAACTCACCGCCTGTTTCAGGCTGACCCCACCTGACAAATTTCCAACCAGCCTCAACCGCCGCGACTGAGTTCGCGACCAGTTCGTCGATAGTCTTGCCCTGGGTATGCGGGTAGCAGACCACCTTATCGCGGACGGGTCCCCCCATGATCTTGTAGGTCGGCATGTTCACCGACTTGCCCTTGATGTCCCACAGGGCGATGTCGATGGCCGAGATCGCACATGTGTAGACCTTGTCGGCCGGGAAGAAGCCTGACCTGAACATCTCCTGCCAGAGCCGCTCCGTCTCCCACGGGTCGGCCCCGACCACGAGCTCCCCGAGGTGGTTGATCGCCTCGGTGATCGCCCGGCCCCAGCGCCCGATCCCAACCTCTCCCAGGCCGTGGTGCCCGGCGTCGGTATCGACCCTGACAATGAAATAGGTGTGCCCGTCTTTGTCCTGAACCGGGAAGGGCCTGATCTGTGTGACTTTCATGGATTCCTGTTACCTCGTATTGCCTGGTGACCTGATTGGTGGTTGGCTTACCAGTTTGTGAATGCGCCATCGGGTCGGCGGAACCTGATCCCCCGGCCGGCCGGATTTTCATAGGCGGCTTCCGCAGCCTCGATATCGAAATCGACACCCAGTCCCGGTACATCGGCACACCACGAGTAGCCCTCCGCCCACTCGATCTGGCGCGGGAACAGGGTGTTGTCAGTCGTTCCGGGCTGACGTGGCATCTCCTGGACACCGACGTTTGTCGAGGCCATGCAGAGCGCCACACATGCCGCCGCCGAGACCGGCCCAAGCGGGTTGTGCGGCACGATATCGATGTAGTGCGCTTCGGCCCAGTGGGTGATCTTCAGCGCCTCGGTGATGCCGCCCACGATGCACAGGTCAATCCGTGCATAGTCGATCAGGTCTTCCTCGATCACCTGGCGGAAAAGCCATTTCGAGCCCCATTGCTCGCCCGCCGCAATTGGCAGGTTGATCTTGTTTCGCAGGTTGCGGTAGGTACCCGGGTTTTCCGACCGGGCAGGGTCTTCAATAAAGAACGGCTTGAACTCCTCAAGTTCACGGCACATCTGGATCGTCATTGCCGGGTCGAGGCGGGTATGCACGTCGAAGCAGAGCTGTGTCTCCCAGCCCACTGCTTCCCGGACGGCCGCAAACGAGTCGATAGAAATGCGGACCGACTTCAGCGGATCGAACTCTGCGCTCCCGTCGGGGCCAAACTCCGAGGTTTCGAGCTGGTGCCACCGCAGGAACTTCCAGCCCTCATCGACATGCTTTTTGGCACTTTCGACCAGGTCGGGGATGTTCATGCCCTGGGCATGCGGGTAGCAGAGGACCTTGTTGCGGACCGGCCCACCGAGTAGCTTGTACACAGGCATGTCGACCGACTTGCCCTTGATGTCCCACAGCGCGATGTCGATCGCCGAAATGGCGCACGAGTAAACCGTGTCGGCAGGGAAGAAGCCCGAACGGAACATCTCCTGCCACAGCCGCTCGGTTTCCCACGGATCTGCCCCGATGACCAGTTCGGATAGATGTTCAATCGCCCGCGTGATGGCCAGCCCCCGGCCACGCATACCGATCTCACCCAGTCCGTAATGACCGGCATCGGTGTCGACCCGGACGATGAAATATCCGCGCCCGGTCTCGCCCTTTATTGAGTAGCTTCTGATCTGCGTTACTTTCATTTGAAATACTTCTTGCTCAAGCTGGTTGGGCCCCAAACGCGTCAACTGCGGCAGTGTAACTCCGTTTGTCGGGAACAGGTGCCGTACGCCTGGGGTGCGCAACGTGAGTGTCGTGGAAATGAACCCCGCCGGCAATAATGTGAATCTCAGTAGCGGTTACCGGCGCTGAAGCAGGGGTGTGATGCCGGAGCGCACAACACAAAGCAAAATGGAGGGAGCGCCAATGCCAGGTGCAGTTGCTGTTTCAATCGGACAGAAAGCGAGGCGGTCGATGGTCGTCACGGCCGACGTCGTGCGGCGTTACGCCGAATTGACCGGCGATTTCAACCCGCTTCACTTCGACGAGGAGTTCGCCTCCAGGACCAGGTTCGGGCGGCTCATCTCGCAGGGTGGTATTGCCGTGGGGCTGGTGCACGCACTTGTAGCCATGGACCTGCCGGGACCCGGGACCGTGTTCACCCGGCAAGAATGGGTCTTTCCCGCGCCTGTCTTCATCGGCGACACGATAACCGTGGAAGGCCGGATAACAACCTGGCTTGAACCGAGGACCCGTGGTGAGATGGAATTCACAGTGGCGAACCAGGATGGAGTCGAGGTGCTCATGGGATCGGCTGGTGTTTACCGGACCCTCCCCTGCGTCTGAGAGCGTATTTCCGTCGGGCCCACGCGAAGCGAAGATTTCTGGGAAAACCTAAGCTCCCGCATAGACCGAAATCGAAACCCGTACTTCGCGTATGACGGTAATTCGTAGCGGGCCAAAAGTCTGGGAGGCTGAAATGACTACTCCAGGGATACCCACCGGGAAGCTGGACAACATCGCAAAAGTGTCGTTAGTCCTCGCGCCGATCCTTATCGTCGTGTTCAACTTTCTTTTGCCGACAAACGGCACATCGCCGATCGATCCGGAAGACTCGGGCGCGTACATCGCGAAGCTGGGCGGCGACGCCGATATCGCACAGATTTACTATGTACTCATCGCTATCGGGATGATCCTGTTCACTCGGGCGATCATAGGGTTGTATCGAATTGCACCTGAAGGCGCTTCGAAACAACGGCTTCAGATAGGAATGTTCGGGAGCGTTGGGGCACTGAGCCTGTGGGCTGTGTTGATAGGCATCGGGTTCGCCGAAGCCAGCGTTGCTGAGAAAGTTGTTACAGCAACGGCGGGCGCACAGGCCGGAGTCGAAGGAGCCGCCGCACAGGCGGGTAATGCGACCCTGATTGCGTCTGCGCTGCACGCTGCATATTTCGGCATTTACCAGATCACCACCTACGTGGCATTCATAATGCTGATCCCAATTGGCGGCGGACTTGCGATAAGCGGAATAGTCCGGCGTGAATTCGGCTGGCTGATAACGCTAATTGGTGTGGTAACGGTTGTTGTCACGTCGGTTATGCAGATCAAGACCGAAGAGGGAATAGTGTCCTTCGGCATCATTGCGGTGGTTTTCGGAGTTGTATTCCTGCTAATGGGCCTGCAGATCCTGCGCCAGGACATGGAATAAACGCTTTACCAGTTTGCGAATAGAAACGGGCGCACCAATCGGTGCGCCCGTTTTTGTTTCGGCGTATCCCGTTCTGCGTTACCGGGCAACCTAATCGGTGAAGTAACTCCCGCCGTTCGGGGAAATCGTCTGACCCGTCATGTAGTTCTGCTCGTCGGAAGCCAGCATCACGGCAATCGACGCAACATCCTCCACCTGTCCCGGCCGCTTGAGCAGTGTCAGGGCCACCACGCCCGCGCCGCCGCCAGAACGGAGCTCCTCGCGGGTGAGGTCGGTCTCGATGATCCCCGGCGAGATGGAGTTCACCAGGATGCCGTGCTCGGCCCCCCAGCGTGCGAGGACCTGCGTGAGCGATATCAGGCCCGCCTTCGAGGCTGCATAGTGGGCAGTTGTCGGACCGCCGTAAAGGCCGCTGACCGAGGCAATGTTGATTACCCTGCCACCGCCAGCCTCGACCATTAGCGGCAGCACCGCCTGCGTGACCAGGAACGGGCCCTTCAGGTTCACCGCCATGATCTCGTCCCAGTCCGCCTCGGTAACAGTATCTACTGGGCCCTGGCGGTTGATCCCGGCGTTGTTCACCAGCACATCGATCCGGCCTTCGGCGTCGGCAATGTGATCCACCCATGCCTTGATCGAAGCCTGGTGCGTCACCTCGACCGGCGTCATGTAGGCGGTGGTGCCGAGTTCAGCCAGCGCCTGGCACGTCTCCTCGGCATACGCCTCGTTGGAGATATAGCTGATCGCAACGGCCTTAGCGCCCTCCCGTGCGAAGGCCAGGGCCATGGCCTTTCCAAGCCCGCGCCCACCACCAGTAACCAGGCAAACTTTGCCACTGAGTCGGTCTGTCAATTGATACCTGCTCTTCCCAATAGGTCCCGGG